>DATNKA010000468.1:0-7543 GCA_035603655.1 Candidatus Acidiferrales bacterium
CGTCAGCTTTCGCGGCGACGTCTCGGGAGCGCTATCTCGGCCCGGTCCATGGAAGGTTTTTACTGGCCGTGGATACACCCTGACTCCGTCCGGGGATCCCGCTTTTCTATATCAAGACGTTGTTGTTGCATTGGAAGAGGAACGCGGGATTAACAATGGCCAGCCTGCGCTGCATGCACTCTACCTTGCTGCGCTCAGTGTGAAGGAAGGCGAATCCGTTGTGCATATCGGCGCCGGCACGGGCTATTACACAGCCGTATTAGCGGAACTCACGGGTGTTACCGGAAAAGTCTTCGCTTATGAAATCGCACAGAGCCTCGCGCAGAGGGCCACCAGAAACCTCGCCGATCTGCCGAATGTGGCAGTCTATCAGCGTTCGGGAACGGAAGGCTTACTTCCGGACTGCGAAGCTATTTATGTAGTGCGGGAGCCACGGCACCGTTGGATACCTGGCTCGATGCCCTGCGCCCAGGCGGGCGATTGCTGTTTCCGCTCACTCCTGACGGCCCCGGAGAAATACCCGGACTTGGAGGCATGCTGCTAGTGACACGGGTCAAAGAGGAACGATTCGACGCGCGGTTCCTCTGTCCCGTGATGATTATCCCTTGCGTTGGCGCGCGTGATAGTCAGGCAGCAAAACATCTGGCTGAAGCATTCAAGCGCGGAGACTCCGGGAAGGTGCGCTCGCTGCATCGAAGGTCCACCGCCCGATGAAACCTGCTGGTGTTCCGGGAGCGGCTGGTGGCTCTCGACTTCAGAGAGGGTATAGCGGTTGCCTGCGCTCTAATGTCCCTCGGGTAAGTGGATCAAGCCCAACCTGCGCATTAATTAAGGCTTCTATGGGACCAGTGAGAATGCGGCGAAGACCCAGATTTGGATCGCGGTGTCTATTTACCTGCTGGTTGGTTGCGATCGTACGCAAACGACTGCGGCTGGCGGCGAGCCTTTTATCAAGGCTACAGTTTCTGAGCGTCACGCTTTCGAGAAAACGCCCATTTCATGCGCTCTTCAGGCCCCCCGGGGCAGATGCCGAATTCGCTGAAAACGTTAACCAACTGACTCTCTTCGACATTTAGCCGGACAGTAGTGTTGCCGGCGAAATGGCTGGAGCACTGCCGGAGGCTTGCTGTTCGGTCGTTTGTAAACGTGGAACCTTGCCACCGAGGATGGTGTGTTGTTCAACCATCGCGGAATACCCCCGCACTCCTTCAAAAAAGCGTGAAAAATCTGAAAGAGTTGTGTAAGGACAATGCGGTCTGGCCATTATCTCAATAAGCTATTTATAAACACTTGTTAACTTGATCTCGGCTTCCGTGCCGACTCCCGCCAACTTCAATACCTCTCCCTCGCTCCATTCAATTTGCATGAGGCCGGCGTCCGCCGCGCCAGCGGCTCCTTCTGACGGTTTTGTCGAAGGCGCGCCTCAATCCTGTGTTCCGTTCCAATCCAATATGCTCACCAGGGGCGTGCCTCTGAAAAAGCACTGGCGTGATCCGGGCAATCTCCGAGGCGACAGGAATTTCAGATTCGCGTGCCGATCTATCCGGCACATCAGCCGACGCAAGTACTTCCTTGTGGGCAGGGCGAATTCACTTGCACTGGCTGTACCGGCTTGGGCTGGCGAGTTCGCAATAGCGAGAGGCGGTCACCGAACTACTCGCAACCTCCTCGTCGGCAAGGTAGCGAATGGGCGCGGATGAACTAATCCGCTGGATAACTCGCACCAAACCGCTCATCATGGCGCGTTGGGCGATTGACATAGACCAGCTGAAGACCACCCCGCACTCGTCAATGATCAAGAAGGGGCGAGAACAGTACTGACTCTCCGATTGGTCCTTGGGATCGGGGCAAGGAACCGAGCGGAACAGCGTTGGGGTAGTCGAGGGCGAAAGAATCGCTTGGCAAGGATAGAGAAGACCTCCGGAAAGAATCTCTCGAGAGATTGGGTCCGTTGCGAGGGCATGCACTTCATTGTCATCTGGCAGATCCCATGATGAACCATCGGCAATCTCGGCCAGCACAGCGTAGTCGGTCGAGTCCGCCCGCCGGGGGTTAATGGCCAGGCGTCGCTGCACCTCGAACAGAAGATCTTCGACCGCACCGCAATCGTCTCCTCCGAGGACCAACCCGTGGTTGCCCAATATGAGGACATCGGTGTGCGGGAAGGCAGAGAGGACCTTTTCGATCTCCTGCGCGAGGGGCAGGCCCGAAGGCGCGTATGGGATCCATTGCCAGCGTAGGCCTTCCATTTGGCGTTGCAGTTGAACCGGTGCGTCTTGACGTACCGCCCAGGCGATCGTGTTCACGCAATGTACGTGAAGCGCGACCCGGTGCGGCAGAATCGCGTGCATCGCGGTCTCGATGGACGCCCCGCAATACCGATCCGCGGGATCGACCTTCTGCTTCACGCGTTCCCTGACATCCGCGAGATCCAAGGGAATCAGGATGTCCTCACGAATGGCATCGGCCATCCATTTGCCCGATGCCTTAATCCACAGGACACCGTCGAGCTTGATAGAACTATTGCCGGTGCTCGCCTGCGTTAGCAGAGGATCGTTTCCAATCCGTGCGGATAGTTCCCGCAGGCATGTGAGTTCAGCCTGATTGGTCGGCGATATATTCGTGTTCATACAGTCCTCCAGATTTCTTATTCTTCGCGAAGCGCCCGCAGCACTTCCTCAACTGCCGGCAGCGCTGCGGTCGGTTCCGAACGAGCTCGGCCAATCTGGCCAATTCTGACTGAGGCTTTGAAGATGGCACCAACTGGAATGATGCCGGCCAGCTTGTGCTCTGCTATGGCGGCCAAGCCCATCGATGCGAAGCACCCGCACGACCCGCAGTCTGGATTTCCGCCGAATTGACAAGGAACGATTTTGGTTTTCAGGTCCGCCGAAAGGGTTTGGGTGGTGAGCGCAAAGACACACTCCTTGGGACTGCGGGGAGGCGCGGAGAATTGCCGGATCATTCCCTCCGGCATGTCCAGTTTGGGAAATTCGTTGCGCAATGCAAGCATGTCGGCGATAGCGCGCTGTCGCTCATCGGGTTGCAACATTTCGGGCAACCGCTCTCCGACTTGCGGCGTGAACAAGCTGAACCATACCTTCCGGACCTCGGGCTTTGGTGTCCAGTACCGCAGAAATTTCGTCAAATAGCCGGGTTGCTTCATCATTTGACCCGTGATCGTGCAGTGGATCGTGATCTTCTGGCCCACAATGTTCTTCAGGATCCGATCGTAGGTGGCGGGA
Source organism: Candidatus Acidiferrales bacterium (assembly GCA_035603655.1). GTDB lineage: Bacteria > Acidobacteriota > Terriglobia > Terriglobales > Acidobacteriaceae > Sulfotelmatobacter. Next base: position 3,246 of record DATNKA010000468.1, read on the forward strand.
GCGCGGCGGACGTCGTGCTCCGGTTGCAGTCCGTCAATCGATACGACGATGTTCATGTGGGGCTGCGTTGCCCAACTCGGCGAAAGGGCCCGGAATGCGCTGGTGACAAGCTGGACGTGAATTCCTCGATCGACTAGTAGCGGGATCATCAACTCGAGCTCACGATAGCGGACGAGCGGATCGCCTCCGACAATCGACAGATGCAACGGCTTAAGTCGGTCGACGATTTCGAGGACGCCGTCTATGAGTTCTTGCCCTTTGCGATCGCGGAGACCTCGCAGAGTCATCCCGCCACCTAAGTGCGCGTCCTCATAGGCGTAGCATCCGGGACAACGCAGGGGGCATTCGCGAGTAATCTCAATGGAAAGCGAGGGACGCTCCCCTTTAAGAATCTTGCGCCAGGCTCTAAGAATTTCTGAAATCTTCATCCGCGGTCCTCTTTCTTGCCTAGGGAAATTCTGCCTGTTGTACTCGGCAAGCCTCCACACGGCCAGTGGTGCTCGGGTGCCACTCGGTTTTCGGGAATAGCTGTCGCCGTCGGGCTAAACGCCTTCCGTGGGAAGGTCCCGATTGCGCCCTGACGAGTGGAGATAGGAGTTGAGCCGACTTTAGACGGGTGGCGGAGAGGGATCGGTCGCAAATCCTGTAAGGACAATACGAGCATCAGGAAGATTCGGTTCGTAAGCCGACGTGAAGGCGATCCAGCGGACTTGAAGGAGCAAAGAGAGGGACGAATCGGACTTCAACTGGCGCTCATGCACGTCGCCACCTACGTCACAGAGGATGTAATCGACACCAACCGCGCGCGGATTCACTGCCGGGGGATCGGGTACGGCGTCGACTGAGGTGATCGCCATCAACAGGCCGAGGACCCAGATCATGCATGAGCTCAATTTCATTCCTGCTCTACACCAGAGTATCCATGATAACCGAATTTACGGTGCCGTACTTTTGCGAAGTAGCAGGAGACGGTTCTTCAGCGCAAGCCGGCCCGTAGAATGGGCAAACACTTCTCTGGCAGCCCCGGATTTCGCCGATCATTGGCGCAAAGCGAAATTTCGACGATTCGGGACGTGTGGCCACAGGGAAGTGATCCTCTTGCGGGCGCTCGGCCTGGGTTTTCGATCGAACCCAACTTGCACCGGGCCCGGAAGCGGCCCACTCAAAGTGCGGATAGAAGCACGGAAACGGTGGATGGCGTCGACCAGACTTTCTTGTAACTTGGTTAGTTCAGAAAATACTAAATACTAAGGACGGCCGCCACTCCGGCCTTGACTTTTAAGACCTGCTCATAGAGGCACTCCTTGATAACCGGCGTCTAACGCTGGCAAATCGGTGCTGAAGCCTTTATCCTATGGTCTGCCAGTTTTTCGACAGCAACCTCGATACTCGCTTCGGCCTCCAAGAGCATCATGCCTCTCGCCACTGCTACGCCCGCCAACGCGGCCCAGATGCGGTCGGGACGACGAAGACGTCTAGGAAAGCTCGCTATCCTGGCGGTGATCGTCGCTGCCGCAGCCCTCTGCGCGTTCGCCCTGCTGTTGAGCCGCAAATGGCCCTTCGCGCAGGCTGCCGTCCTGCAGAATCTGCAAGAGGCCAGTGACAGCCAGGTACAATTCCGTACGTTTCACGAGACTTTTTTCCCGTCTCCGGGTTGCATTCTGGAAGGATTGGTTTTTCACCACGAGCCCGGCGAAACGAAGCCTCTGATCACCATCCGGAAGTTGACCATTCAAGGCAGCTACGTCGGCCTTCTCTCGCGGAGGGTCAGTCGAATTATCGCTGAGGGCATGTTGGTTTCCATCCCCCCCTTCGACACCCACTCAAAGTTCCACACCACGCCGTCAAAAATCACCATCGCAGAGATCGTTGCCAACGGCTCGGCCGTTGAGTTCGGTTCCAGTGATCCAGGAAACAAGCCTTTGCGGTTCGACATTCATGAAGCACTGCTGCAGGACGTGGGATGGAAAGGTCCCCTGACTTACCACGTGAACGTCCACAATCCTAAGCCCCCCGGCGACGTCATCGCCCAGGGAGAGTTCGGCTTATGGAACCAGACTGCTGCGGGAGAAACTCCAATTTCCGGTGATTACAAATTTGAGCAGGCCGATCTAAGCGTATACGGGGGCATCGCCGGCAAGCTTTCGTCGACGGGGAAGTTTGCAGGCAAGCTGGCTCACATCGACATCTCAGGGACCACCGACACTCCGGATTTCGAGGTAAAGTCCAGTGGCCACGCGGTTCGCCTGACTACACAATTCAGCGCCTACGTCGACGCCACCCGCGGGGATACTTTCCTTAAGCAGGTAGATGCCAACTTCTGGAAAACTCACGTCGTCGCGCGGGGAAGCATCGCCTCAGGCCCGGGAGGCAAGGGGAAAACCGCGCTGATCGAGCTGCGGGCAACGAACGCGCGTATTCAGGACGTTTTACTGCTGTTCGTTGAGGCAAACCGCGCGCCTATGTCCGGCAGCGTCACGTTGCAGGCGCGGGCCGAGATCCCTCCCGGTCCAGAAGGGTTTCTAAAAAGAGTTAAGTTGCACGGCAGGTTTGGAATTACGGAAGGAATGTTCTCTAAACCATCGACTCAAGAGGACGTTGATAAGCTAAGCGCCGGCGCGCGAGGCGAAAAAGAAAAAGATAAAAAAGAAGATAGGAACGCTAAAGACGAAGCTAAAAATAAAGATGATAAAGATAAAGATAAAGACCGCTCGGATCCCGAAACCGTGCTCACCGATCTGAATGGACAGGCCAATCTTCTCGGCGGTGTGGCACGATTCTCCGATCTCTCATTCGGAGTTCCCGGTTCTACCGCCCGCCTGCATGGAACTTATGATCTGATCGATCACAAGATTGATTTGCGCGGCCGAATGCAAGTGGATACCCAGATCTCGAATACCAGCAGTGGCACCAAGGCATTCTTGCTCAAAGTGATGGAACCGTTTTTCAAGAAGAAGCGCAAGGGAGAAATTGTTCCCATACGAATAGCTGGGACCTACGAGCACCCCACCTTCGGCCTCGACCTTGACGACAAGAATGCGCAGAAAGTGCCCCCACCCGCGAGTACTCCATCGAAAGCCAATCTGCCTTCGCCCAAGCCCAAGTGAATTTAAGCGACATCGTGGTCTGCTTTAATTAGCTTGTACCGGAAGCACTGCATGACGTGGTCGTTCACCATGCCGACGGCCTGCATGAACGCGTAGCAGATGGTTGATCCAACGAAATTGAAGCCGCGCTTCTTCAGTCCTTTGCTCAGGGCATCAGATTCATCAGTGCTCGCCGGAATTCGCTGCCGCGCTTTCCATGAATTCATTCGCGGCTGTCCATCCACGAACTGCCACACGAAGCTGTCGAAGCTGCCGAATTCGTCCTGCACTCGCAGCAACGCCTGGGCATTGCGCACCGCCGATGCGATCTTCAGGTGGTTGCGCACGATGCCCGGGTCTTTCAGCAGTTGCGCCATTTTTCGCCGGTCATAGCGTGCAACCTTCTTGGCATCGAAGCCGTCGAACGCCACGCGGTAGTTTTCTCGCTTGTTGAGAATGGTCTCCCAACTCAGGCCCGCCTGTGCGCCTTCCAGAACCAGGAACTCAAAGAGCGAGCGGTCATCGTGGACGGGCACGCCCCATTCTTTATCGTGATAGCGAATCATCAGGTCGCTCCGCGCCCATGCGCAACGAACTGGGGGTTTATCGGGGTCGTGCCTGCTAATCATAAAAGGGACTACAAAATGCTGCGGTCGCGGCGAGCTCTGAGCTGTTCGAGGCTTTCAAGCAAACGGAGAGCTTATCGCGGCGCTGAAAACACCGCGCCACCCAAAGTCGCGGGCCAGTGCCAGACTACTCCAGCGACTTCGGATCCGATTTGTTGTTTGGCGATTTCGCATCCAGCAGAGATACCAACTGCCGGGCGGAACTCGGAACTCCCACCTTCCGCTCCAGAATGATGTCCTTCGCGCTTAATTTTTTCCCGTAGAGCTTTTCATTGGCATTCCCATCCGAGCGCAGGGTTGAGCCTTCCAGCGATATTCCGGCGAATAATCCCTTGTTGCGGGAGTAGGAAAGAATTTCCGCATTCATTACTACGTCAGTCGCGCTCTCGGCAGTTCGCCCTTTGGGACCTGCAGCGGCGGAAGCGTCCGCACCCAACTTCACCTTGCTGGTTAATAGCGAACGCGCGCCCCTGGGATTCATAACCAGCAAAACAAAGTCGGTCGCCTGACCACCCAACTGGAAGCCGATGCTCACGCCTTCCAGCGCGTACAGAGCCGGTGCTCCCCATGGACCCGTATAGTGTTG
>DATNKA010000469.1:0-4511 GCA_035603655.1 Candidatus Acidiferrales bacterium
GCAGACGGTCTACGGCGTCGTCGGGCGTGATTTTGCCCCGGCGCACTTGCTCGAACAATTTGCGAATGGATTCAGCGTTCACGTGAGACTTCGGCGGATGGCGCTTAGGGGTCCATCAGGCGGTCTCTAGCTTAGCATCTCAGTCGGCCGAGCCTTAAGCGTGCGCTGGGCGAGCCGCGGAGCGCACTCTCGCCATGACCGCGATGCAAACCTTGCGGGCAACACCGGGTTCGTTGAGGTGAGCCAGAAACAGGCGGCGCAATCCGCTGGGCTTCACGCGGCCGGCAAGATACGCGTCGTAGAGCCTGCTTCCCATGCGATATCCCCACTCTTGCGTGATGGAATCAAACTTCTCATCATCGGCCCGAAGCGCATAGGCGGCCTTCTCGCAGGCGGTGCGGGACAGCGTGAAGGACGTCTCCCTCCCGCATGGAAGCCTTGCGGGATAGAGCACTCGGGAGCCAAAGTAAGCTACGGCATTTTCAATGACGCGCGTATAGAAGGCATCCATGGCCGCAGATGCGTTGTTTTTTGCAGGCGCGCCATCGCCGATCTTACCGTGACCGTTCAGACGCTTCGGCAGTCCCTGACAGGCGTGATGCAAAAAGCGGGCAGCATCCTCGGCAGCGTTCACGAGTTGAAATTCGCGGATCCAGAACGCATTCAACTCGGGGAAATAGGCGCTGCCGCGTTCTTCCACATTCGCCAGCATGCTTTCAAGTTGCTGCCCGCTGATGCCCTTGCGCGACAGTAAGCGGCGAACCGTCGCATCCGACGATTTGCCATGGACCTCCGGAAGCATGTCGACCAAGAACTTCGGCTGCGTACCGTTATGGGGTGAATAGCGATTGATTTCGAGAAAGCTGGCCAGGCTGTTGACCAGGTTGTAGATCGACGGCGCAAAATCGGGCCCACTATCGCAGCGGCTCCACTGATCGAGAAACAAGCGGTAGCTTTCGTATTTCTCCAGGGGGGTGGCATTGAACACGCACAAGACGTCATCCTGGACGTGCACCGCGTCCACCTTTGCGGCGCGCTCACCCGCGGCGCGCCAATACAGTGCATCGACATTCTGTAGCACAGTCAGGATTTTAGCTGCGGGGAGCTGCTCGTGCAGCACGCGAGGCAGGTGTCCCGGTGCGAGGTGAGATTCGCCGAACAGCACAAAAATCGCCGCCTCCGGATGGCGCTCGCGGATTTCGGCAATCTTCGCTGCCGCATGACGGTCGCGTGCTCCGATCTTCCGCAGGCTTTCCCGGGGCATGCAATCGAGGCCATACAGGCCCTCTCCGTGGTCGCGCGCGGCGACCAGGAGTTCATAGAACGGACTCCACTCGTATCCCCAGTCCAGATCGAAGCGAACGCGCTGACGCAATTCGTTCTCATCAATTTCCCGTCGCCACCATTCGTCCAGAATGTGCTGATCGCGTGCGAAAATGGTTTCGACCCCCAGCACTAGCGGCCGGTCTCCGGTCAGCGCGCGCTGCTCGATGAGCGTTGCAGCATAACGCTGAGCGGCTGCCAGAGCATGATAGTCTCCGATCAGAACCACATCGGCTGCGTACAGAGTATTCTGAATCTGTTGCCCATCCAAAACAGAATCGTAGTCGGTGAAAGCTTGGGTAAACTCGCGAAGATATTTGCGACGACCGTGCGAATCCTGCGCGCGGATTTCGCGCTCCACTCCAGCCAGCGCATGCAACTGCGCCACGCTTCGTCGGGAGCGCAAATTAGCTGTTGATGCCATAAAAGTCGGCTGCTAGCTCCTAGCTCTGGTCTCAACTTTCATCTCTTCGCCTTGACTCCAGTTCGGCTACTCCCTATGCTCCAGAGTTCGGGGCCACGTCCGCCTCGCCGGAGAAGATTTGCCGAATCATCCACCACAAAATCTGACCATCGCTACCACCGGCGCCAGCGGATCAGCGTTCCTGCGGCAGCTGCTGCTGGCCGTCGAGCGTGACGTGCGCATTCAGACGGTAAACTTCATTGCATCCGACTCCGGGCTGCGCGTTCTCGCCGAAGAACTCGACATCCAGGGACGTTCAAATCTCGTCAGCCAGATCCTCTCCCACGGCGAGAACATAGCAAGCGACAAACCCTCGCCACGAAGTTCCACGAAACTTTCAACTCGAATTCCTGCACGCCTCGAGACCAAAATCACTGAGTCCAAGATCAAGGAGCAATCGAACGCTGACATCGGGGCCAATGTGGCCAGCGGTTCCTATCCCGCCGACGCCATGATCGTGATCCCCTGCAGCGTGGGCACTTTGGCCCGCATCGCCAACGGTATCGCCTCGCACCTGATCGAACGCGCGGCCGACGTCTGCCTGAAAGAGAGGCGTCCGTTGGTACTCTGCGTGCGCGAAACGCCGCTCAGTAAGATCCACATCCGCAACATGTACCGAGCCGCCGATGCCGGGGCCACCATCTTTCCTCTAATCCCGGCCTTCTATTACCGGCCGACCAGCTTAGATGACATAGCCTGCGAGTTCGCCTATCGCGTGCTGGCCTATCTCGGCCTTTCCCAGCCCGAAGCCTTTCACTGGAAAGCCTGAAATATCAATGACTTACACTCCTACCATTAAAAAGTCTTCAACCTAAGGCAAGATCGGCTCGGTCGAAGGGAATCTCCAGTGTAGAGTGCTGAACGTATGGGCCCCAGATACCCGCCGTACATGTACGGCGGGGAAGTGAAATGGAACCGGTCAACGCAACTATCGATACGGGATGCTGCATCGTCGGCGGAGGCCCGGCTGGAATGATGCTTGGCTTCTTGTTGGCTCGCGCGGGTGTGGACGTTGTCGTCCTCGAAAAGCACGCCGACTTTCTCCGCGATTTTCGTGGCGACACCATTCATCCTTCCACGCTGGAGTTGATCCATGAGCTTGGTCTTCTGGAGGAGTTACTGAGGCACCCTCATCAAGAAGTGCGCGAACTTGCCGGCCAGGTTGGCAACGACGTGTTCAAGATCGCCGACTTCACCCATCTTCCAACCCATTGCAAGTTTCTCGCGCTGATGCCGCAATGGGATTTCCTGAACTTCATTGTCGAGCAGGGAAGGCGTTATCCACGTTTTCAAGTCACGATGCAAGCTCAGGTGACAGACCTTATCGAGCAAAATGGACGCATCATCGGTGCGAGGGCAAGAACTTTCAACGGCGTGCTGGAAGTTCGTGCCCGGCTTACCGTCGGAGCCGATGGCCGGCATTCGATCGTGCGCGATAAAGCGGGTTTAGAAGTGACGGACTTAGGCGCTCCCATGGATGTCCTGTGGATGAGGATCAGCCGGCGTCCCGGCGATCCGGGTCAGTCCCTGGGGCACGTCGAACCTGGCCGAATGTTCATCATGATCGACCGCGAGGATTACTGGCAGTGCGCTTTTCTCATTCCTAAGGGAGCCGCGGATGAGATTCGCAAGCGGGGAATCGAACAATTTCGCGCGGATATTGCCAACCTGGAGCCAGTCTTCGGTGACCGCGTTAGCGAGCTGCGAGACTGGAACGACGTAAGCCTTCTGACGGTTAGGGTTGATCGCCTGACGCGGTGGTGGCGTCCGGGCCTACTGTGTATAGGCGACGCGGCGCATGCGATGTCACCTGTGGGAGGAGTGGGAATCAATCTCGCGATCCAGGACGCGGTGGCCGCAGCTAATATTCTGGCCGCGAACCTTGCCGCGGGCTCTCCCCGCGATCAGGACCTGCACGCTGTCCAGCAGCGCAGACAATTTCCAACTCGCGCCACTCAGCGGCTGCAGGTCTTGATCCAAAATAAGGTGATCAGCCGGATACTGTCCAGCTCGCGGAATGTCGCCGTTCCGTGGCCACTAAAACTAATGCAGCAATGGCCGTGGCTGCGTCGCATTCCCGCCCGCGTGATCGGAATAGGCTTTCGTCCTGAACATGTACGAACGCCGCAAGCACCCCTACGCTGAATTTTGTTTAATGGACGGATGGCTCGGGCACATCTATCACGTCTGCAAGCACGAACCGACTGCTATCCCACTGGAAAATGAACTGACGCTGCCCACCCGAGGAGCACGCTTCACACTCTTTTTCGTCGCCGTACACGGGATAGACCTCGACCAACTTTCCATTCTTAACAGCCAGGCTCATATGGCCACGCAGGCGGTCATAGACGTCGCGACCTTTGAACCGGCCTTCGTGGGGCATAATCGGCATGTCGACAAGTTTGCCATCTGGCATCAACTTCACCACGCCGAACAAGTCCATACCTCCCGTGCCTGACATACAGGTAAAACCTTCATAGATCGCTTCCTCCTGCCCGTCTCCGTCAAGGTCGGCGTAGTCCAGGTTCTCAATGTCAAGCAGATCGCGTCCGTTGTCCGCGCATTCCTGCTTGAGATCTTCGATCTCGGAGCCGGTGACGAGGCCGAAGGTATTGTCATCGAGCAACTTCTTTACATCGACGGCACGGATCGCGCGCGAAGGACCGGTTGGCCCCCCTGGAGGAGGGGGAATTGTGAGGTCAACGATGTCCTCCAGGACGAGAGT
>DATNKA010000470.1:0-7787 GCA_035603655.1 Candidatus Acidiferrales bacterium
AACTTCTTGCGAAGCTGCGCTAGGGCCGCACGAGCGGATGCGGCCACACGGGGATCGAATTTTGCGAGGAAGGATCCTAGCTGTTGTGCGGGGGTTGGATCTGACATGGTGGTGGACCGCCAGGAGCCGCTAGGTGCCAACCTCATATTCGCTCTGGACGAGGCCGCTTCCGTACTGGCGCGTCGTAATGTGCTTGAGAGGAATGTCGCGCCCCACGGCACCGAAGAGCGAAATTCCTTCGCCGATGAGCACGGGGACACGTGTCACGATCAGACGTTGAATGAGGCCTGCGCGTAGAAATCCCTGGATGGTGATGCCGCCGTCGACGTAAACATGCTGTAGGCCTCGAGCAGCGAGCTGCGCGTGGACCTCAGCCGGGGATCCGGACAGGCGCTCCACGCGCGCCCGGGGCGGCGCCGCTGCAAGCGGTCGGGTGCTGAGCACGAACACAGATTTGTCACCGTAAGGCCACGCGTCAAACGCCAATACCGTTTCGTAGGTCTTGCGTCCAATGGCCAAGGCGTCGACGGTCGCCATAAACTCATCGTAGCCGTGAGGCTCGCCGCCACCCTCGGGCAGGAAATCAAGCGCGCCATCTGAGCGCGCGATGAACCCATCTAGACTCGTTCCGACAAATACGGATGCCTTCATGGAGGCTTGGGCGCAGCGATGAGGGAAACGTCCCGCGATGCGTCTGCGCCGTGTTTGATCTTGAGCCGCAATGTCTCTCCCACGGACTTCTGCATTGCCGTTTTGAGGGTATCAGCCGTGGCGCCTGCAACGCCGATTCCCTCGATCTCAACGATCATGTCGCCCGCAGAGAGACCGGCGTTGGCCGCAGGCGAAGCCGGAAAGATCTTGTCGATCTTGATGGAGCGCAACTTTGGATTGAGGATTCCGTCGGCATCAATTGTCAAGGCAAACCCAAACCAGCCCTTTTCGGCGGCTTGCAAGGCCAAGGGCGAAAATAAAAGCACCGCAGCTGCGGCCAGCAACATGAGCCGAGATCGGTGATTCATGAGATCCCCACCTATTGAACCGATTGGGAAGCCAATTGCCGCTCTCGCAGATACAGGAACAGTGGAAGGCCGCAGCTGACGCCAATTAGACAGGTCGCACTTATCGGCAGCCAGAGCAGGCGCAATTTGCGGCGCGAGCCTTCACGACGGATAAAGACGATCAGCGTCACGGCCGATAGCAATACGTCCATCCCGAAAAATCCACCGATACGAGTGGAAAATAGTTCGCTGACAAACAGGCGTAGGTCCAGACCGTGTTCAATGAGCCAGGGAACAAATCTAGCGTAGGGAGCCACCGTGCCAATGATCGCCAAAATCAGATAAAGCGGTGCCATGAACTACCCCCTTTCTTGCCTGCGATGGGCCGGTCGATGCGTAGAGCGTGTGCAGTATATCGCAGCGCTCAAAGTTCATTCACCATCCAAAAGCTGAAGCGTCGCGGCCAACCTGCGATCCCGCGTAACAAGTTTCTTGGCATTTTCGATCGCCTCTACCTTCTCGCGTCGGTTCGTGTAGCTGAGCGATTGCCACTTCTTCATCCTTTGCTTGTTGGAGTGCAGCGCTTGCGCCAGATCGTGCGGGAGTTCGACCTCTCGCGGTTCTACGTCAAGCTCAAGCGTCACCGCGATCCGTTCTCCGCCAACCAATCCTGCGGCTTCTCGGTTACTCTTTCTCAGCGGTATGCCCGTGACACCGCCCATCGAGGCGATGGTGCTGCGGTAGGTGTAGCCGTTCAATGTCACCTTTACCGGGGCGCGGATCTTGCCAAATACGGTTTTCGGGTCGAAATCCACCGGAATAAAGCACATTGAACCTTCGCGATGGATCGTGACTTTGACAGTCTTGTGAGGCATCGATGGTCTCCCGTCATTCGTCGGCGGTGGGCTCCAGCCTGCGCGTTGCGATCTGCCAGGTATTGCCCCATGGGTCTTTGACCATTCCGCGGCGATCGCCGTAGGGCGTATTCAGTGGGGACTCAATGGATTGCGCGCCCGCCTCGATCGCCCGTTGCCAAATGACATCCGCGCTCTCCACGTAGACATAGAGACACGCCGTCATGGGATCGCGTACGCCCGCGTCGCTGATCATGATGATGGAGTCGCCGAGTCGCAGTTCTGCGGGGGCTTGGGGGTGATACTCGCCTGTGGCCCCAAAGACTATTTTCACGAACTCGATAAGCTTTTCTGCGCCATGAACGATGATTCTGGGCGTCACCGTGTGCCATCCGGTGGGCTGGAAGTTAGAGGACGCCATGATCATGTCGCCTGAGGATCATCGGGGGGATGCGCTAGATTCGGATTCACGTTCGGGATCCGGTGTAGACGCCATTCTGGCTAACAGCCACTGCATCCCAGCCAAATGCTGCTGGTCGTGGCTGCACAGGTTGTGCACGAGGCCGCGGAGGGTAACTCGCTGCCCTTCAAACATCGCTGGCCGCCTGAGCTGTTGGGGTGTCAGTTTGGCGATGAGCTCAATCGTCTTGGTTCGGGCGGCGCGAAACTGCGCAAAGACCCGTGTTGTATCGGCGGTCGAATAACAGCGTTCCTTTGCGAGCACTTCGCCGTCGATCGAAGCCAGCAGAGGATTCGATTCCTCCAGCGTGCATCGCAAGCGCGCGTGATAGCCGTCAATTTCAATGTCCTTGACGTGACAGACCTGCTCGATGGGCGTGAACGGCTCACTCGGCACGCCCTCCCATGATGCCGGGCGCCAATTCTTGTACTCGCTGGGAACCAACGAATAATAGGCTTCGAGCCGATTGGGGAAATCTGCGAGGGCGGCGAGGGTGATGGGGTCCATGGTTCTTTACGGCGTCACAAATCAGCGCTCATAGGTCCTGATTTCCAGCAGATGCTTGTTGGGGTCGTTGAAATAAAGGGTCGGAGCGATACCTCGCGCGCCTGACTCTTCTCCGGGAGACGTGTTCAGGCCAACTGAATTGAACGTTGGACCAAAGGCAATCCCGCGGGTCTTGATGCGTTTGTTGACCTTCAGGATGATGTGATCAAGCGAGGCCATCGGTCCCACCGATTGGCAGTGTGGATTTCTCGTCGAGATTCAGCGCCATATAGCGCGTCCCCGCAACGGGATTATGACAATACGGGGCGATCTCCACGAATCCTATGGAGCGATAGAGTGTCTGAGCCTCGGTCATGCTCGGAAGGGTGTCGAGTAGCACCCTACTGTATCCCGCGAGTCGGGCCTCTTTTATGAGAGCTTGAGTCAGCAGACGACCGAGACCCGCGCCACGGCCCGCAGAGCGCACATAGAGACGTTTCATTTCGCAGTCTGAGCTGAGTATGGGACGTAAAGCCACCACACCCAGAACGGAACCTCCGTTTGAGGCCAGCAGCAAGCGGCCCGCGGGTCGCGCGTAGTTGCCGGGCAGCGAAGCCAACTCCTCGGCAAACCCTTGAAAGCAGAGATCCACTCCCAGGGTGGACTGGTACTCGAGGAAGAGCTCTCGCGCTTGCGCGATGTCGGTTGCGGTCTCTGCCTCGCGAATGGTGTACATCAGCGGATGCTCAGGCCCTTAAGGAATGACGCTGTGAAACAGAGTTAGTATCATCGGTATCAGTCTATGAATAATAAACTAAAGAATTTCACGTTGCGTGCCGAGGAGTTTTCCGTCTTCGGCAGCGGTCTGACACGACCCGAGTGCGTTCGAGCCGATAAGGAGGGTGTTTGGGCGTCGGACGATCGTGGCGGCATCGCGCGAGTAACGCAAAATGGAGTTGCGGAACTCCGGGGCGAGGGTGTTTACGAGCCAAACGGGTACTCTCGCACGCCAGACGGCGCGTTCATCGTCGCGGGCCTGAAAGACAATAAGGTATTTCGCATTGATCGCTCCGGCCGCGTCAGCGTGGTGCTTGATAAGTTTCGGGGCGAGGCGCTTGGAACGGTCAATACCGCGTGGGCCGATTCAGCAGGTAGGATCTGGGTGTCCATGATGACGCGGCAGGAGCGCTGGTACCAGGCGCTCAACACCAAGCCAGACGGCTACATACTTTTGATTGAGCACGGGCAAGCTCGAATCGTGGCCGATGACCTTCACTTGACGAATGAGATCAAGGTGCATCCGAATGGCCGGTACCTCTACGGAGTGGAGACTCTGGGCAAGCGGATCTTTCGATTTCCCATCGGCTCAAATGGTGATCTCGGGCAGAAGGAGATGTTCGGTCCTGCGGATTTAGGCCACGGGGCCCTGCCAGACGGGTTTATTTTCGATGAAGATGGCAACGTTTGGGTGACCATCGTATCGCGCAACGGCATCATCGTTGTTAGTGAAGAGGGCGAGACTCACACGGTTTACGAGGAGCCGAATCTTGAGGCCGTTGACGAGATGGTGGCGGCCATGCAGCAACAGAAGGCAACCCCTGAGCACCTGATCGCTTGCGCCGGCAAGACACTGAACCTGCCGACAAGTTTGTCATTCGGCGGCGCGGACGGGCGCACCGTTTACGTTGGGAGTTTGGGGTTGTCGCATCTCGTTACGTTTAATTCGCCGGTTGCGGGTCTGGCGTTGTACTGAGCCGCGACGGCGAAACTCGAGAATGCATTGCGAGACGGCAAACCCGCGATCTCTTGAACTGCTCAAGGAGGAGGCCGCAAGGTCACGCGCCATCCACGTTCGCTCTTCACTACGAGTAGATCCTGCACCGATTTCGCACCGTCCGAAGACATGCATTGCTGCGTCAGCTCAACCAACCCCGGCGCAATCTGTGTTTTCCCTGCAAACGAACATTTCAGATGATTGAACTCAGGAAAACCTTTTGTGCGAAGTTCATTTCGAAATGCCAGTTCTCGTCCTTCGGCTGCTTGTTTGATCATCGCGGGATCGTTCGCCAGTGTCGGATTGATCTTTTGCAGCATTTGCCGCCCCTCTTCTACGAAATCCATCGCCGCAACAGCACTATCCGCATTCTTTTGGATGTAGGCTTGCTCAAGGGCCTGCACGGCGTCCTCAGGCGTATCAAAGCCGCCGGCGATTGCCGCCGAGGCCGCTGTAAGCATGAGCAATAACCGCATGAACGCCGAAAACATTTTCGCTCCAACCGATTGTCAGGGGCCGGCCGACGCCGGTAAGAAGATGAACAGGAAGGCTAGATAGCACAGACACCAAACTCCTACCAACACTGAGCATGTGCGCGGCGCACGATTGCGCAGACCCAGCCAAATCAACGTCGCAGGAATAGAAAAGCTGATGATGTGAAGCAATACCGCTGCAACCCACACCAAAGCGAAATGCCCGTCGGCAAATTGGCCGGACTTCATCAAGGCAATGACCCCCCACGCGCAAAGGCCGATCACCAAAGACAATGCGGTCGGATAACTGTGAATCGCGGGCAGCAGCGCAGCGCTGATCCCCACTGCCGCGGCACTGCCTGCAAGGGCGCTACGCGAAGTGATGAGCACGGGTCTCGATCCAGCTGTTGGAATCAAAGTGCGAGACAAACATACATGACTGTCGCGGCTAAGCTGAGCGCCGTTCTCACCGCGTGGAGCTTCGCCCAATGCTCGAGCAAAGTGCGAGTCTCTGCTGCAGCGAGCTCGCGACCCGGTGCGAGTAACGCCCTGTTCGTTGGCATGATGCCGATGAACGTAAAGGGGACCACCGCACCGATCAGCAGTGCCGCAATTGCCCATCCAAATCCACCACCGAGCAGCCACGAACCGAGCCCCGCAACGAGGCTAAGCAACGCTAGGGGTGCCTGCATCCACGTGGCGCGCCGGTAACTCGGGGCCCACTGCGCAGCAGCAAACCTGGTATCGAGCTCCATTCGGGCGGGGTGCTCCGCGACATTGATGTATAGCGCGGCGCCGGCAAACATGGCAGCGCTGATTATCGCTATAAGTTTTAGGAGTACCAGCATTTGCGTCTCATGAAGTCACCCGTCTTGCGAAGACCGCTCGGCACCGAGGCGCCCTTTAATATCCGCGTAGGCGGCACCGATTAGGTCGCTAAGCGCTGTGGCGTTGAGTTCTCGGCCAGGACTCAATTTCACGTGCCGCATACGTTTGCCACTTCCCTGCAACAGACCGGCGGGGTCCTTGAGCATTGCGCCCTGGAAAAAGCCGACGTTGACATGACTTTTGAATCGGTTGACGTACGCGAACGGCGCATCTTCTACACATGCGACCGGACATCCATCGTGCATCAACTCTCGGACATCGTCACCGCAGTGTCGCACCTGCGCAAACCACTTCTGCGCAATAGACTGCAGCTCGCCCGGGCCTCCCTCGATCAACCACATGTCGACGGCAGGATCCCGCTTTACGCCTCCCGATAACCGGAAGATCTCGTTCATGCCGATCAACCCACGGAGGTCCAGCGCAATGCGATCGGGTCTAGGCCGCATAACGTTGTGGTTGAGCGAGGAGAGTTGTCGTTAATCCAAGGCGGCAACGCGCCATCATTTTGGCGACACCGAGGAGAATAGCCTTTCTGCGGAAGTTCGCGCGAGAGCGAGCCCCTCGTCCGTGAATGCGACGGACTTGTTCTTGGTCCTCGGGTCGTCGATGAGGCCACGTTCCGTGCAGTCGATTCGACGCGTTCCAATCGATTCCCTTCCACGCACGGGTTAGGCCATGTTCCTCCCACGCCGTGAGGTAAAGAACGGCCAATACTGCTTCGTCAATCTTTTCTTCCTCGTAATGCATCGCTCCACCTTTTATGAATAGTTAGGCCGCGAAGTTGAGCGATGCGAATTTGCCTTGCCGAGGAACGAAGCCGGTTTATCCCAATCATCGATCGGCTCCTTCGCATCGCGAGGACGCTACTCCCGCGATCGCTTCAACCAATGATTAGAGTTCCGCTGATGCTCATTCAAACCATATCTCAATTTCATAGCCGTCCGGATCCCTAATGAATGCATAAGGTAGGCCCGGCCCAAACTCGCCACGCGAAGTGACAGTACCCCCGGCGCTTTCGACCGCGGCAATCGCAACATCAATATCTTCCGGCTTAATCAGACGAAATCCAAAATGGATGATCCCGCCAGATATACCAGCGCCAGAGGGCCGCTTTTCAAAAGCCAAAACGTCAAATTGCCCGGGTCCGAGCACCTGTACCGTCGAATCATTGCGAAAATATTCGCGCACCCCAAAAACCGAACGGTAAAAAGCCAATGAGCGATCAAGGTCAACCACTGAGAGAGCGACATGGCTTAGGCCGTGCGTCTTGACCATGTCAGTACCTTTTTAAGGATGTCCAACAATGAGTTTGAGCGACGCGGCGTCGCGCCCGCGACGCTTCGCTGGATATGCGTAGAATCGGGATTTTGCGCACGATTGCGGCGTACACAAAATCCCGAATCTGGTCCCACGCTACCTACATGAAAAACTGCTCCAATACGATCTTCCCGTCCTTGACTTCGTAGGCACACAACTCCTCCATTTTCACGCGCCCGCGTCCCTTCATCGTGACATCCATGATCAACGCAAGCGCAATGGCGTTGCCTGTTACCAGCGGCGCCGAAGTGCTGATTCCATGGATATTCTCCACCATCGACTCGAACTTGTGACCCTTCTCGATGATTGCGCGCAGCCCTTTTGTCTCCTTGGGGAAGTCTGGCGTGTCACGAGGTTCGATGCTGACCGCATCCTCGGCGAACAGCTCCTTCTGGGCAGCCTCGAACTTGCCTTGGCGACAAAGCTCAGTCAAACGGGTGGCGATTTGTTGCGTGTTCATGACGGTGCTCCTCTACAGTGGATTGACGGCAAGATTTCTGCTGATAGGTTTTTTTCTACCCTAAATCGCGGCGGATT
>DATNKA010000471.1:0-13383 GCA_035603655.1 Candidatus Acidiferrales bacterium
CTCTCCGGAAAAATCTCCGGCGGCCATCTCAACCCCGCCGTCACTCTCTCGCTCGCGGTGTTCCGTGGCTTCCCCTGGCGCAAGGTGGTGCCGTATTCGGTCGCGCAAACTTCAGGAGCATTCCTTGCGGCTGCGCTGACCTACCGGGACTATCTGCCGGCGTTCCGCCAGGTCGACCCTCAACTGGAAAGAACCGCGGGCGTGTTCACCACTTTCCCCGCATTTCCAGCCTGGACGCAGGCAGGATTCCTCGATCAAGTCATTGGCACCGCTCTTCTGCTGCTCCTCGTGCTGGCCATTACCGACGAGTTCAACGTCCCTCCCGGAGCGAACCTCGCGCCACTGATGATCGGGCTGGTGGTCGTGGCCATTGGCATGAGCTTCGGCGGTATGCATGGATATCCTATTAATCCGGCTCGCGACTTTGGCCCGCGCCTCTTCACAGCCTTGGCCGGATTCAAGAACAATGGCCTGACTGATGGCCCTCGGGTTTGGTGGGTGCCCGTAGTTGCGCCGCTGCTGGGCGGACTCGTCGGCGCTGCCGTCTACGATTTCGCTATTCGAAGATTTTTGCGCGCGCACCCATCTTCCCCTTGATTCCCAACTGCAGAAACAGGAGGCCTTTTGCGCTACATTCTCTCTCTTGATCAGGGCACAACCAGCTCCCGAGCCCTCCTGTTTGACCACGAAGGCAGGGTTCGATCCGTCGCCCAGCGCGAGTTCACGCAGATCTTTCCCCAGCCCGGACGGGTCGAGCACGATCCCGAAGAAATTGCCGCGTCCCAGATTGCAGTCGCGCTCGAGGGGTTAGCCCAGGCTCAGGTTCAGCCCGGCGAGGTGGCCGCCATCGGCATCACGAACCAGCGCGAAACCGCCATCGTCTGGGATCGCACAACCGGCAAGCCCATCTACAACGCGATTGTCTGGCAGGATCGCCGCACCGCTGCATTCTGTTCAGATCTCAAGGCACAAGGCCATGAAAATCTGATACAGCAACGCACCGGCTTGCTAATCGACGCTTACTTCTCCGCCAGCAAAATTTGCTGGATTCTGGAGCACGTGCCAAACGCCCGCCAACTCGCCGATGCGAATCAGTTGGCATTCGGCACGGTAGACACTTGGCTGCTTTGGAAGTTGACGGGCGGCCGTCTGCACATCACCGACGCCAGCAATGCCTCCCGCACCATGCTTTTCAATCTTCATTCCGGAAGCTGGGATCAGGATCTTCTCGCGCTCTTCCGGATTCCAGCATCGATGTTGCCTACAGTCCGGCCTTCCGGCGAGGTTTATGGAGAAGTAAGTTCCGTCCCCGGACTGAATGGCATTCCCATTGCCGGCATCGCCGGAGATCAGCAGGCCGCGCTCTTTGGACAGAGATGCACCACCGCCGGTGTCACGAAAAATACTTACGGCACAGGATGCTTCATGTTGCAAAGCACGGGGACTCGCGCCGTTCGATCGACCAATCGTCTGCTGACCACCGTGGCGTGGAGAATCGGCGACACCACGAACTATGCGCTCGAGGGCAGCGTGTTTGTCGGCGGTGCCGTGGTCCAGTGGCTGCGCGACGGTTTGGGAATCATTCGTACATCGTCGGAAGTGGAGGCTTTGGCCAATTCAGTCTCCGACAATGGCGGAGTATATTTCGTTCCCGCATTCGTGGGATTGGGTGCTCCGCACTGGGATTCGGACGCTCGCGGCTCAATTTTTGGCCTTACCCGCGGCAGCAATGCGGGTCATATTGCGCGTGCCGCCCTGGAGAGTATCGCGTACCAGGTGGCTGATCTCATGGACGCGGTCGAAACCGACACCGGCACTCCTCTCCAGGAGTTGCGCGTGGATGGCGGCGCTTCCGCCAACGACGCGCTCATGCAATTTCAGGCGGACATCCTCGGAGTACCCGTCGTGCGCCCTTCGGTCACAGAGACAACCGCTCTGGGCGCGGCATTTCTCGCCGGTCTGGCCGTAGGCTTCTGGAAAAATCTGCATGTAATCTCTACCCTGCCCCAGGAGGAACGCCGATTCGCACCCCAGATGCCACCGTCTCAAGTGGAACAATTGCGGCGGCGCTGGAACCAAGCCGTCTCCCGCACTCGCGACTGGGAGCATTCATCCGCGCCAAATTCGAAAGCCAAAAAATAGTTTTAAAAAAGAGACCGGGGCTTCCTTTAGCATGGGAACTACATCCTAAACTCGGATTGGTCGAATAAGGAGCTTTATGAAAAGGGCTATGTCTGGACTGCATGTAATGACGACCATAGTGGGCGCAGTGGGCTTGGTATTTGCGGGATACATTCTGATTAACTCACTCCCGGATCTGCGCCGTTACATTAGGATCAGCAGTATGTAAGCCTTCGACGGCCGGAGTGCTTCTGCCGTCGTTCCCTCTGCTTTCGTGCTTTGAGGTCCCCCTTTTCAGTTGGCACTCGGCCAGCTACGGGGCCACGGGCGCTTCTGCTACGCCGACATTGGTATCGGCTCCGCCGTAGTAAAACAAGTAGCGTTCGCCTTTCCGCACCATTCCTTCGACGAACACCACATTCGGAACCTGCCCCACCTTCTCCCATTCCTTCTCGGGCCCAAAGATGGGAGTATCGGTGCGCGAGATCAGCGCCCGCGGATCCTTGCGGTCAAACATGGCGACACCCGTGCGATAGACAAGCTTGTCGTCGGCACCGTTGTAGATAAGAACAATTCCCTTCGGCGTCAGAATCGGCGCTGGCCCGGGCTCTGCCACGCGCGAGTCAAACTTTCCCGCTCGCACGGGCAACACCGGCGCAGCGGTGGCTTCGGTCCAGTGCAGGAGATCTGTCGACGACGCCAGTCCTATCTGATCGCTGTTATCGCGACTGGTCGCGAGAAAGTACATCCAATACTTGCCATCAATTTTCTCCGGCACGATGGCTCCGGACTTCGTCCAGCGCACATTCCAGTTTCCTTTGTAGGCAGGAAGAATCACTCCTCTTCGCTCCCAGTGAACCAGATCCTTCGAAGTCGCCAGACACAGTTGTGCATCCTTCTTGTTGTAGCCGGTATAGGTCAGATAGTAAGTGTCGCCGAACTGAACCAGGCGAGGATCTTCCACGCCTCCATCTTTTTCATAATCTTTTTCTGGCACAAATACCGGTTGGCTGCGCCGCGTAAAGTGGAGCCCGTCCTCACTGTCCGCATAGCCAAGCCGGGATGTGCCCCCCTTGTCCTGAGCTCGATAGAGCATGACAATTTTTCCCTTGCGAACAATTACAGAAGGATTGAACGTGCCTGCCGCCTCCCACCCTTCCCCCTGCGGCGCAATGATAGGCGTCTCGGACACGCGATGCCACGCGCCAAACGGCCAACTTGCGCTATCCTGTGAAGCCAGCGCCAGCAGCAGCGCGAACAGTCTTAGGCAGTTCTTGAATTGAAATAAGTGCATCATATCGATTGCCGGCCTTCGACGTAGCTTGATTTTCTCGCGAGATCTGTTCTATGTCTGGACTTCACCGCCTGCGTCCCGATTCTCCGCCAGTTCTCTCGTTCCTGCAACCGCTTCGCGCTGCCGGGAGAGTCTCATGCTGAGCGGAAAACATCTCATAGTCGGCCTGGGCGAATTGCTTTGGGATTTATTACCCGCCGGAAAACAACTGGGCGGAGCGCCCGCCAACTTCGCCTACATTACCTCTCTCCTCGGGGACGAAGGAATTCCCGCCAGCCGTTTAGGCGAGCATTCTCTAGGTGCGGAAGCGATCGATCGCCTGCGAGAGCTCGGCCTCTCGACCGAATTCATTCAGAAAGATGCGCACCATCCGACCGGAACTGTGAAGGTGCAAGTGGATCATAGTGGCCAGCCAGGCTTTGAAATCTCCGAGTCCGTCGCCTGGGATTTTCTCGCTTGGACGCCGCAATGGCAGGCACTGGCACGGCGAGCCGATGCCGTATGTTTTGGATCGCTGGCGCAGCGATCGGAAGAAAGCCGCAGCACGATTCGTAAATTTCTGCAGGGCACGCGCCCAAATGCGCTGCGGGTTTTCGATGTTAACCTTCGCCAGAACTTTTTTACCTTGCAAGTCCTCGCGGAATCGATGAAGCTCGCATCCCTAGTCAAACTGAATCATGAAGAACTGCCCAGGATCATGCGGATGTTTGAACTTGAACAACGGGGCGAGGAGGATTCGGCGCGCCGCTTGCTGTCTTCCTACGATCTGACACTGATTTGCGTCACGCGCGGCACCCGGGGCAGTCTGCTGGTTACGGCCGACGAGAGCAGCGAACATCCCGGCTTCAGAGTGAAGGTGGCCGACACCGTGGGGGCTGGCGACGCTTTCACCGCCGCTCTGGTGCACGGCTATCTCAGGGGAACGCGGCTGGCGCAAATCAATGAAACCGCAAACCGCGTCGGCGCATGGGTGGCCAGCCAGTCGGGCGCAACCCCCGCACCACCACCCGGCGGCCTCGAACAAAGCTTGGACGAAATCGGCTGACACCGCACCCAGGGTTGCGGCTTTTAGTTTATGCTGTCAAGTTTGGCGTTGGGTGTCTGAGGGGGCAGAGGTGACCATTTCGCAGCTAGTCCTTTGTCTGCTGGTGTACTTTTCGGTTTGCTTGCCGATTACATCGAGTTGGGCGCAGCAGATTCCGGAGAACACTTATCAGGATCTGCGTTGGCGCATGATTGGCCCTTTTCGCGGAGGCCGTACCCGTGCCGCCACGGGCGTTCCCAGTCAACCAAATATCTTCTACGTGGGCCAGGTCAACGGAGGAGTTTGGAAATCGGACGACTACGGTCGCACCTGGACACCCATCTTCGACCATGAGTCGACGCAGTCCATCGGCGCCATCGCGGTAGCGCCTTCTAATCCCAACATTATTTATGTGGCCAGCGGCGAAGGCCTGCATCGCCCCGATCTTTCGGTCGGCAACGGAATTTACAAATCATCTGACGCGGGAAAGACCTGGACTCATCTTGGCCTGCGCGACGGCCTGCAGATTCCTGCGCTGGCCATCGATCCGCGTGATCCCGACAAAATCTTCGCAGCCGTGCTCGGCCATCCCTACGGTCCGAGCGACGAGCGCGGCCTTTTCCGCTCGACCGATGGCGGCGAGTCCTGGCAAAAGGTTATCTACAAAGACGAGAACACGGGCGCGTCCGATGTCGAGATCGATCCCGCGAATCCCGACGTAGTCTATGCCTCCATGTGGGAGGTGCGGGAAGGTCCGTGGGAAGACAACAACGAAGTCAACGGGATCGGCGGCGGACTATTCAAGTCCACCGATGGCGGAAACACCTGGCATCCTCTAACCAACGGTCTCCCTAAAGATCTCTCGCAAATTTACGTCGCCATTGCTGCTAACGATCGCCATCGTCTCTATGCCACTCTCGGCACTGCTTCAGGCACGCTCGCGGTCTACCGTTCCGACGACGCTGGAGAAAGCTGGTATAAGGCGACGGATGATCCCCGCCCTTCCGGACGCATCGGCGGCGGCGACCTTCCCGTTCCAAGAGTAGATTCCCAAAATGCGGACATCCTTTATAGCGCCAGCACCGTAACCATGAAGTCCACCGACGGCGGCAAAACCTGGTCTGGTTTTCGCGGGGCGCCGGGCGGCGACGACTATCAGAATCTGTGGATCAATCCCAACCATCCCAACATCATTCTTCTGGTTAGCGATCAGGGCGCCCTCGTAACAGTCAATGGCGGAGCGTCCTGGAGTTCCTGGTACAACCAACCCACCGCGCAGTTCTACCATGTTGCCGTAACTCCCGATTTTCCCTATCGCGTCTGCGGCGGCCAGCAGGAGAGTGGTTCCGCCTGCATCTCCAGTCGCGGCAACGACGGCGCCATCGCCTTCCGCGAATGGCATCCCGTCGGCGTAATCGAGTACGGTTATGTCGCACCCGATCCGCTCGATCCTGACATTGTTTACGGCGGCGGCAGAAGCGAGGTTTCGAAGTTTCACTGGTCCACCGGCCAGGTGCAGAACGTTACGCCCATCCCTCTTCGTAGTGCGAAATATCGCACGGACCGCTCCGAGCCCACGATGTTCTCGCCGCTTGATCCGCACGTACTTTACTTCGCCAGCAACGTGCTCTTCAAAACCAGCGACGGCGGAAATTCGTGGCAGACCATCAGCAACGATCTGACTCGCGAAAGTCCCGGCGTTCCAGCCAGCGTGGGCAATCTGATTCCTAAAGGTGCGGAGAAACAGCGCGGAGTCATCTATGCTCTCGCTCCCTCGTTCAAGAGCATTAATACGCTTTGGGCCGGAACCGACGACGGCCTGATCTGGCTGACTCGCGACGGCGGCAAGAAATGGAATGACATTACTCCTAAAGACCTGACGCCCTGGAGCAAGGTTACGCAGATCAGCGCCTCGCATTTCAGCGATGACTCCGCCTACGCGTCCGTGAGCCGCTTCCGCATCAACGACAACCATCCGTATATCTACCGCACTCACGACGGCGGCAGGAGCTGGAAGCTGATTACAGCCGGCCTTCCCGACTTTGGTCCCGTCGATACCGTTCGCGAAGATCCCGTGCGCAAAGGCCTGCTGTTCGCCGGCACGGAGAATTCAGTGTGGGTTTCGTTCGACGATGGCGACCACTGGCAGTCTCTGCAACTGAATCTGCCGCACACGTCCATGCGCGATCTTTGGATTCATGATAATGACCTCATCGTCGCCACCCATGGCCGCTCCTTCTGGATCTTGGATGACATCACTCCGCTACGCGAGGTAGCAGGTCTTGCGGGCATAACCGGCGCCCATCTTTTTACTCCCGCACCGGCCTTCCGCATTCAGCGTGATACCAACACCGATACTCCAGTTCCTCCGGACGAGCCCGCGGCCGTCAATCCGCCCGCTGGTGTGGTGATCGATTACTATTTGGCGCAGCCTTCTTCCGCTCCCTTCAGTCTTGAAATTCTTGACGCTCGAGGCCAACTCGTTCGCAGATTCTCAAGCGCGGACAAACCTGAAGCAACCGAGCAGGAGTTGAAAAAACAACTCATCCCTCTCTACTGGCTGCGACCATTCCGCTCCCTGTCGGCCGATGTTGGCATGCACCGCTGGGTTTGGGATCTGCACTATCCCGCGCCTGATCCCACCCGCCACGAATATCCCATCGCCGCGACTCCGGGGGATACTCCTCGTCTGCCACTAGGTCCCACGGCCTTGCCGGGAACCTATACCGCGCGGCTCACCATGGATGGCAAGAGTTACACCGCAGCCTTCACCGTGAAGGTGGATCCGCGCGTGAAGATCTCGGCAGCCGGACTGGAGAAAAAGTTCCAGCTCGAGACCCGACTGGCAGCCCTGCTCACCCGGACTTCGCAAGCGGTATTGCAAGCGGGATCGATTCGCGATCCGCTCGAAAAGCTGAGCCAGCAATCCAGCGACCCCGTGCGCAATTCTGTTCAGGCCTTCCAAACTAAGCTCATTGCAGTTTTGGGATCCCCTGCAGGTTTCGCCGCAGCGCCCAGCAACGAGATCACGCTGACGCGAGTGAATGGACAAGTCGCCGTTTTGTATGGCCAGATCTGGCAAGTGGATGCCGAACCGACGGCCTCACAATCAGAAGCAGCCGCCGCAACCGAACACGATGCATCGGAGGTAATGCAACGTTGGGAGGGGCTCCGCACCACAGACCTCCCCGAGCTCAATCGCGCTCTCGGAGGTGCAAATCTGCCCGAAGTGAAAATCGATTCGGACGCTCACAAAGAAGACGGCGGCATGGATGAAGAATAGGCCTGTGCTCTATCAGGTTCGGGAAGGACACGACTTAAGCGTGCCGTAAGCCATCGCTGCTAGGTTCGCGCTTTCGCGCCTGGGGGTTATCGGTTTCGCGCGACTATAACCCCTCCACGGCACTCCGCAACTCCCGTGCGATCTGTTCGGGATCGCTGCCGGCCGCAAACTTCATCGGCCGTCCGATGCGAACTCCGATCTTCCACGGTGGCGCAAACTTCTTGCCCGCTTGCGTCACTTCAAATAATCCCACGATGCGCATGGGCAGCACCGGAATATTCAGATTATTCGCCAGCAGTCCAATCCCCGCGCGGAACGGATTTATCTTTCCATCCACCGTATGCCGCCCCTCAGGGAACACCAGCACGCTGTATCCGAGATCCACAGCCTGCCCGGCGTAAGCAAAGCTCTGCCGGAATCCAGCCTCGCGCGGCAAAGGAAACAGATTCAACAGAGAAACCCCCAGCACCCACTGCATGCGGTCGTAGACCTCCCCGAAGACACCTCTGCCGGAAGCAGGTGTCCGTAGCGCCTCCAGTGCCTCGCCTCCGGTAGCGGTTGCTATGCGGCGCCGGAATCGCGCCGGCAATGCCGTCTGCACGAACCCCACATCGACGCCAGCAATGTGATTGCAGACCACCAGCAGCGGCCCGCTCCAGCCTCGCAAGTTTTCCCGTCCTTCAATCCGCGGCCAGCCCAGCAGCAGCACAGCCGGCCTCATCAACAAATAATGTGCCAGCCCTCGCACCCAGGTTACCGGCCAGCGCAGCACCCAGGTCGGATAGTGATACTCGACGCGCTGCCGCAGTTCACCGCTCAGCATTTTTTCTATGTCAGCCAGGGTGCGCGCCGCGCTGAAGCGCGTCTCGCTAAGATCCACCTGATATCGATCCTCGAGCGCACCGATCAATTCCACCCGGTCGAGCGAACTGAGGCCCAAATCAGCGGAAAGATCAGAGTCGAGCTTCGCGCCAGGATTCGCCGCCCTCGCATTTCGCCCGGTGATGCGCCCAATCAAGTCCAGCACGGAGTTTTCCTTCACAAGATCGTTCGGCCGGGCTCCCAGAATTTCCTTCGCCGCGAACTCGGCAATCACATTTCGGCGCGGTTTCTGCGTGCTCGTGCGGGGAAAATCTTCCTGCGGCCACCGCACACACATCCGCATCTGCTGGAATTCCGCCAGCGTCTGGTTCGCGCGTTCCACCACCTCTTCCGCGCGGGCGGAGTTGCCGGAGCGCAGAATCAGCACCGCACAGGGCTCTGCATTTCCTCCGCTCTCGATCCCCACCACGACACAATCCTTCACTTCCGGCTGACGCCGCAACGCAGCCTCCAAATCATCGGGAAAAATATTCAGCCCCGCCGGGGTGACGATCACTTCTTTCTTGCGGCCCTTGAAATAAAGATTCCCGGCGTCGTCGAGCACGCCCACGTCTCCGGTGCGATACCACCCGTCTTTTCCCGCAACCCCGTCAACCAGGCCGCCGCCCGATCCCTCTGCCTTATCCGCCCCCCAATATCCAGCCGCCACTCCAGCGCCCCGAATCAAGATCTCCCCATCGTCCGCCAGCCTTATTTCCCGCCCCGGCAGTACTTTCCCGATGGATCCCTTTCCCAACTTGAAGGGATGATTCACGCTGATCAGCGACGTCGTCTCCGTCAGTCCATATCCCTGGATCACCGCATAACCCAGCCGTCCCCAGAACTCCTCAGTCCGGGCATCGAGCGCCGCGCCTCCACAAATAAAAGCCCAGAACTTCCAACCGAAGCGACGGCGAATGGCGCGGAAAATCCACCACCGCAGCAGGAAGTGTTTCCCCTCCGACTCGCGGAATCGCCGCCGAAGATCCGCAATCGTTTTCTCGCCCTCGGCGCCGTCCTCGAGATCGCGCTCGATCTTCTGTCGCAGCGATTCTAAGACCCTCGGCACACTCGCCAGCACCGACACCCGCTCCCGCCGGATGGTCTTGACAATCTCCCAAGGCTTCAACTCCTCCTGAAAAATCACAGTCCCGCCCAACAGCGGCGGCAGAAACATCCCCAGAAACTGTCCGAAGACGTGACTGAGCGGCAGCAAGTTCAAAAATCTTACGGGATGCACCCAGCGCTCATACTTCAAATACCCCTGCATCTCCCGCTCCAGCGGAGCGATATTCGACAGCACATTGCCATGCGTGATCACAACGCCCCTCGGCTCAGCCGTAGTGCCCGAGGTAAAAACAATCTGCAGCGTATCGTCGCGACCGATCGCGACCTCCGGAGGAGCGGTCGAAGAAGCCGTTGGCGACGACAGGCCGCGGTTGCCCCCTCCGTCTCCCTGCGTACTTTGCCGGGACGGAGCCTGCCCTGAGCTTGTCGAAGGGCCCGGGGGGTTGATCTCCTCAAAATCCACAACCGCGGCTGCGCCAGTCCTGCTCGCGAGCGCCGTCGCATGCCGCCGCGAACAAACCCACAACTTCGCCTCAACCTGCCCCGCAACCCGGGCGGCAAAATCCGCAGACGCGGCATCGTCCATCGGAACCACAGTTACCCCGCACAAAGCACATCCAAAGAACGCCGCAACCCACTCCGCGCAGTTTTCGCCCCACAACATCACCCGGTCGCCCTTATGGATTTCCCTCGTCTCAAGCTTCCGGCAAAGGCCAACCGCCAGCTCCCGGACCCGCCCGTAGGTAAACCACTCCATGCGGTAGCCGCAACGCTGGCCGTAAGCGCGCTCCTTGCGGTCCGCCCGGAAATTTGTGAGGAAAAATTCTGCTAAGGATTCGGCCATGGGCTGGCTTGTATCATAATATTCGGATGGCTTTCCCTCTCCGAATTTGCGCCGTCTGTTCCCAGGAGTTCGAGTTGAAGCCCGACAAACCCGGCTTCGCCAACCGCTGTCCTGCGTGCAGCGAACCTGACGCCGCCCCCGCAAAGAAGCAGAGCACGACCGCCGACGACCGCAAAATACAAGTGGAAACGAACGAAGCCCGCAGACGAGCCATGCGCGACCTCCTCTACCGCAAGGACAGCTAAAGGCTTTCCCAAGGCTTCAGCCAACTGGTGAAATGAGGGCCTTGCGGAGATTTCACTCCCTCCCCACTCCCAGCGCATCCGCCACGCGATTAATGTAGTTAAACCACGACGCAATCAGCGTGATCTGCAATATCCCGCGATCGTCAAATCCCGCCGCCCGCAGCCCCTCGATATCATCCTTCCAGACCTTGGTCGCATCCCGGGTTAGCTTGACCACGTAATCCACCATCACCCGCTCCTGCGGCGTGATGGGTGCGGTTGTGTAGTCCTTTTCGAGCGCCTCTACTAACTCTTTATCGAGCGTCACCCTACGCAGAAACTCTGCGTGCGACTCGATTCAATACACGCACCGGTTGGTCACCGAGACCATGGTCGCAATCATTTCATGCTGCCGCCGGCTCAGCGGCAACTCCGGCGACATCAGCGCCCCAAAGGTTCCGAACGCATGATAGAGCGCCTCCGGAATCAGGGTGTGCGAACCCACAATCGTCGACCCTCCCGCTTCATCGGGATGAACTGGCGTGGCATACTCCAGGGGATAAAGGGCGCGTTGCCCCTCCATTGCATGGCGCAGCTTCTCATCGGTCTCGGATAGCGATAGGGTTTTAATCCATGTCATGTTCTTTGCTTTCCTCCGTCGGGCGTGGAACCCAGTCTTCGAAGGCTGCGGGTTTAAGCCGCGCCGTGAAACTCCTGGAAAAATAATCCCTGGCAAGACGACCTCGGTCTCGCCCTTTCAAAGCGCAGCCGGAAGACTACACAATTCTCCATCGCGGCCACATAGCGCGTTTGTACTAGAGCCGTAACCCTCCCGTTCCGCCCTGATTCCCTTGGTAACCCTTTCGTACACTCCCTTTTGGTAACCCTTGGTAACCATGCGATTCAGCCCTTCCAGCCGTACAATTGCAGTTGTTCCAACCGGCCATCTCTAAAAAGGAGTTTGGCCAAGGTGACGTATCTCTCGGGCCACACTTCTCTAGAGCCGTCATCGGTTTTCGTTAAAGACTTTTTGGTTACAGGCTTTTTCGTCTCACCCCAGCGGCTGGAGTTCGCACTCTTATGGCGTTCGGTTTCGGGTTCAACAAACAGAAGGTTCTCAGCGCTGCGGAGAAGTATGTCCAGCAGGGCAAGATGCAAAATGCCATCGCTGAGTACGAAAAGGTCACCAAGGCCGATCCTAAGGACCTCACCGTCACGAACACGGTCGGCGATCTTTACTCCCGCCTTGGCGATGCCGACAAGGCCACGGAATGTTTCAAGACCGTAGGCGATGCCTATGCCACGCAGGGCTTCACGGTCAAGGCCATCGCCATGTACAAGAAAATCAGCAAGCTCAAGCCTTCGCTCGAGAGCGTGCTGAAGCTGGCCGAACTTTACACCCAGCAGGGACTCTTCAATGACGCCCGCGCCCAATACCTGCAGGTTGCCGATGAGTTTCTGAAATCCGGTGAACTGGAAAACGCGGTGCGGATCTTCCAGAAGATTCTGGAAATGGATCCCGAAAATACCAACATGCGCGTCCGCCTGGCGGAAGTCTATGTCCGCCTCGGAAAAAAGAATGAAGCCTGGCAGATCTTCTCGGCCGCAGCCGAAACCCTGCGGGCCAAAGGCTCGCTGAGCGCCGCCGAAGAAGTTCTGCGGCGCATGCTCACGCTGGATCCCGGCAATGGTTATGCGCTGCTCATGCAAGGCCGCAATCTGCTTGAGGCCGGCGACGCCGAAGCCGCTATCGAATCTCTGCAGAAAGTTCCCGACCTCGATTCCAATCCCGATGGCCTTCGCGATCTGCTCAAGGCTTACCTGAAAAACGGACGCCTTTCAGACGCCGGCACCCTGGCCAGTAAACTCCTCACCGTCCACAATGATCTGACGGCCATCTCCACCTTTGCCGACGCTCTCATGCAGGCCGGTCAATACGAGAATGCCCTCCAGGTTTATGACCAGCATGCTGACCGCCTGCTGGCGGAGGATTCCGACAAAGTTTTAAAGAACTTGCATTCCATCATCGGGCATGTGCGCGACAATCCCGCATCGCTCGAGAAGCTTCTCGATCTCTTCCAGAAGGCCGGGGAGTCGACGCACATCACCGAAGTCATCGAGTTGCTGGCTCACGCCTCGGTGCAATCCGGAGATCTTCCCCGCGCCCGCGATCTCTACCAGAAGCTTGCCACCATGGAGCCTGGCAATCCCCTGCACTTGAATAATTATCAGCAGGTGGTCAGCCAGCTGGGTGGACCCTCCGCCGACAAATTAATTTCGTCGGCAGAAGCCGCCGTCATGGTCGACGAATTGGAAGCCACCTGTCCGTCGGTCCATCAACATTATCCCGACGCCGTGGCTCTCGCCGTCCGCTCCGCTCTTACCGATGCGGAACTTTTCATTTCTTACAACATGCCTGCCAAGGCTCTGTCGCCGCTCATGGCTGCTCTGCCTCAGGCGCCCAGCGATCTCCGCCTGAACCAGCGACTCGCCGCCCTTCACACGCGGGCGGAGCGTTTTGGCGAGGCCGGAGTCTGCTGTCGCACATTGCAGAGCGTCTACTCCGAGGCCGGATATCCGGAAGAAGCCACGCGCTACGGTGAACTTGCCGATCGCTATGAACGGCGCTCGGCGCCTTCCGCTTCCGCCGATTCCATCGTCGAG
>DATNKA010000472.1:0-2586 GCA_035603655.1 Candidatus Acidiferrales bacterium
CGGGGCTTGGAGTCTGACCACGGCTACCGCAGCGCAAGCCGCGAACTGGGCTCGCTACTGGCGGAATGAGATTCAAGGATACATTCACGCCTATCGCGCTGCAACGGGCGTGGACTTGACCTCTGAGCCGGTGAACTCCACGCTGCCGTCGGTGCTGCTGTTGCGGCGGTTGGCTACGCAACGGCCGGCGGCTCGTGGCTAAACTGCCATGCTGGACTTTACCTCGGCGCTCTACCTGGGATTGCATCATCCCACGGGAGCGCTGCGGCCCTGGTCGCAATTGACAACCGGTGTTCCGGCGGCGCTTGCAGCGCCGCCGGAAGCTGAGCAGGTGGCACAGCAACTCGCGGCTCTTCAGGGATGCGAGCGCGGCGTGCTGGGCCCGTCAACGCTTCACCTGTTCTGGGACTTGTTCGGGATGCTCTCGCGCCATCGCGTAGCAGTTTACGTCGACGCGGGGACTTACCCGATCGCGCGCTGGGGAGCGGAACGGGCCGCGGGGCGGGGTGTTCCGGTGCGCGAGTTTGCGCATCACGATGCGGAAGCGCTCCGCACAGAGCTTCGGCACCACGGGCAAAGCCAATTGCGGCCCGTAGTGCTGACCGATGGCTTTTGTCCGAGTTGCGGAAGGCCGGCACCGTTGCGCTTTTATTTGGACAGCGTGCGTGCGTCCGACGGGTGGCTCGTCGTCGACGACACTCAGGCGCTGGGAATCTTTGGTCATTGGCCGGGGCCAGATGCTCCCTACGGTCGAGGAGGAGGAGGAATGCTTCCGCACGCACAAATTTGCGGTCCGGACGTAATCGCCGTCAGCTCGCTGGCGAAAGCATTCGGTGCGCCTCTTGCCGTCATGAGCGGAAGCAAGGAAGCGATCGCAGACTTCGAACAAAACAGCGAAACCCGAATGCACTGCAGCCCCCCGTCGTTGCCGTCGATTCGCGCTTGCGAGCACGCTCTGGCTGTGAATCGCAACCGCGGAGATCAACTGCGCCGGCGACTTACTCGGCTGGTAACCGGTTTTCGTCAGCGCGCAGGGCGCGCCGGTTTCCGATTCAGCGGGAGGTTGTTTCCCGTCCAGTCATTGATGCCCGCGCCTGGCGCGAATCCGGTTCACGTTTACCAGCGGCTGTTGAAACAGGGAATCAGGAGCGTCCTTCATAGCGCTCCTGACGGGCGGGGCGAGCGCGTCAGTCTCGTGATCACGGCTCGGCATGTTCCGGAACAAATCGAGTGTGCTGCAAAAGCGCTCACGGAGCTGTCCAATCGATCAGGCACTAAGAGTGAGAGCCGGTTTCTGGGGAGGGGGTACACGTCATGGGACACGGATTAGGATTTGAGACGGGAACGTTCGAGTCGAACGAACATCTGTTGCGGAAGCTTCTTGATCGCCTCGAACTTGGAGAAATTGGCGGATACGAATCCGCCATCCACGAGGGCCGCCTTGAGGAGCTTCTTGACCAGCTTGAGGTACAGGAAACTGGTGGCAATCTTTCCGGGACGAGTCTCATAACCACGCGGTCCTGTTCCCTAAGAAGCTCGGGTTCGCCCCCAACCGATGTTCTCGACCGCTTTGACTTCGATAAAGCCACTCTGAAGTCTTTTCACAGTGACATCGTGCAGCGCCTCGCTCGCCAGGTGGCGATGAGTTGGACTACGCAGCAGCCCATTCATGCCATTCGCGTGATTGGTCACACCGATTCCGTTGGACAGAGCAGAACGGACGCATACAACCGTGCCCTTGGCCTGCGGCGCGCGCGTGTGGTGCAATCGGCTCTTTATACTGCTATCGAGTTGCAGCGGCGAGCACACTGGCGCGCCAGGATCCTGAAAGGAAATACTGAAGTCGTGATCACCCCGAGTACGGAGGGTGCACACGACCCGGTGGGCAACAACCGGACTCCGGAAGGGCGAGCTTGCAACCGCAGAGTTGAAGTGTTCCTTGAAGCTCAACTGCCGCAGCCTACTCCTGCCAAATCGACGACACTCCCTGGGACAATCACGGTGCAGCCCTGTCCACTCAAGGACTACCCGAATTGCCCGCCGGGTGTGACTACAACGCCGGTACCTGAGCCGCCTAAGGGTCCAATAAGAGGAGGGCAGACGCTCCCGCCACTGCCTCCTCCGCCGGCACCCTCGCCTTCCGCAGGTCAAAGGATTCGGGATTGGGCGAGCCGCACTCTTTCTATTCTGCCGGAGCCCGTTCGCAATGCCATCGTCAACAGCGGATCACAAGCGGCTTTGGGTCAAGCATTGAGCGCGATGGGAATAACCGGGCAATACCAGGATGCTCTTCTGGCCGTATGGCGGGCATTGAGGCAGTAAGCAAAACGCAATTGGAGCAAGACCGTGAGCGGTACAAACGCGGAACCACAGCTCAAAACCCGGAGCCAGAGAACAGAAACGCGCAGGCTCAGCTTCATTTCGTCGCAGGCTTGATGGGCTTATGACCGCAGAATGGAGGCAGACTTGAGGACACAACCAAACTTCAATCCCTACGTCGGCTCGCCAAGCCGGTTTAGCAGCACTCGCGGACAATGGATTCGGCAGGGCGACCGGCTTATTGTGTTCCCGGACGACCAACTGCCT
>DATNKA010000473.1:0-3873 GCA_035603655.1 Candidatus Acidiferrales bacterium
AAGGCGTCACCTAGCATCAGGTTTGTCGACGATCTCACGCCCTACCGCGTCCGGAAGATTCAAATTCTGAACGGCTCGCATACGATGCTGGCAGGGATCGGCAGACTACTTGGCTTGCGAACCGTTCGCGAGGCTATCGACGACCCTCAGCTCGGCAAGTTCGTCGACAGCGCGATTTTTCAGGAAGTGATTCCGGCAACCGAGCTTGGTGAAGAAGTCGAAAGCCGATTCTATGCACGCGAAATCATGGCGCGCTTCCGTAGTCCTTTTATCGAGCACTCACTGGTTTCAATTTGCTCGAATTGCAGCACCAAAGTCGGCGCCCGGCTCTTCCCCACGATTTCGCAGTTTCATGGAGCGGCACGAGGTGGTGCCTCGAAGGCTTTTGTTCGGGGTAGCAGCCGTGATGCTCCTCTTGCGAGACTCTGACGTGGAAGATGCGCATCTCCCGTTGATTCGCGGGATGTGGGCGCGCGTCGATGATCAATCACCGGATTCGATTTTCGCGTTTGTCCAGCGAATTCTGGCGAAACAGGTCGAGTGGAGCCGGGAAGATATTGATCCGCGAGCAATCGCCCCGGAAATCGCCAGCTTCCTTTTGAAGATTCGCGACCAAGGGCTTCGTGCCACTTTGGAATCTTACGTTTGATGACGTCTGATGACGGAGCGAGCCGTTTTGGCTGAGCGGCTCCGTCCTAAACTCGGTCGTCGGTGAAACCTTAGGCGAAATGTACAAATCAACCGACACATTTACTGACCTGATTTCAAGCTTACATCACGTTATGTTATTTATTTTAAGCAATATAAAGCAGTACGCAGCGGACTCAAAAAACTCTGGTCGGATTTCCATTTTTCCCGTCTATTGAATCGACGCCACGCGAATTCCGCGGCAGGGCTCGAGGGACGGCGCGGGAGGGTCATGTGTGAACTGAGTTCGTGTCTGAGACGGAACTCGACAATTGCGGCTCTCGTGCTGGAACGTAGCGGCGGGTCTACGAGTCTGTACCCGGACAGCCGACACGCGAACTGGCTCCCTCGAAACCGGCCAGAATGGCTCCCTTTTAATTCGGCGCTAACAGTTTAAGGGGTACCACGTGCGAATCACACGGATCACCCTCGTTCTGTTCGTCGTATCCGCACTGCTGTCCCGAGCCCAAGTAACGAGCCAGACATCTCGCGGAGGGCGGATAACTGGAATCGTGACTAGCGAGGACGAGAGCCCCATTCAGCGAGCGAAAGTGTGGGCGCACGTGGCAAACCGCCCTACAATCAGTAACGCAGACGTTTATCTTCGGCGAAGGCTCGAAAGCTTGCACATTTGTGACACCCGTCCATGAGTATTCAGGTCCACGGCTCCGTTGACAAAAGTGCGAGCAGATACTCTCTATCTTCCAGCCACCGGTAGTACTATGCTCGACGGAGCCTCTTTCGAGCGATACACCTTCTGTGTCGCTTTTTCGTAGTCTGCATCCCTTGCTTTATAAATGTTCTCAACAAACTTCTGCGGGTTGCGGTCATACAGAGGGAACCAAGTGCTCTGAACCTGCACCATCATACGGTGGCCCTTGAGAAAGACGTGGTCGTTGGGGTGCAGGTCGATTCTGTATTCGGTGACTTGGTTAGGAGTAAGGGGAAGCGGTGCTTCCATGCTGTTGCGATATCGCGCTCGCAAAATGTCATCTGCGATCATCAACTCGTAGCCGTTGAGCACAGGTCCAGCACCCTTGGTAGCATCTTCTTCCGTGATTTTCTGATAGTCCTCGGGATAAACATCGATCAGCTTCACGATCCAGTCGCTGTCGGTTCCCGTAGTTGAAGAGAACAGGTCGGCGACGATATCTCCGGTGACCGCAACATCCTCGGTCAGCGGATCAGTCTGCCATGTCAGCACATCAGGACGATGCTCCACGAAGCGTTGATCCTGCACGAGCCATGTGGTCCAAGCTGGCGCAGGATACGTCGGCGTGATCGGTCGAGGGCGGTACGGCACTGGATTGGCAGGATCAGAAATGTAGGAATCAAAGACATCCTTCTCAGAGGGTGATTCGAACGAGAGCTTGCCTCCCGAGTGCAAATAAAGCTTCTTCTCGGTGATGCCTTTCTTGGGTGGCCACTCGTCGTAGCTCTTCCAGACGTTGGTGCCAGTCTCGAAAGTCAACGCTTCGGGCTCTGTGAGCGGTTTGTCGTGCAGCCAATGCGCGAACCATGGAGCCAGAATATACGACCGATAATAACGCGAGATGTCACTGCCCCAGTCGATTTCACCTAGTTTGCGTCCAGATTGATCCATCCACCCGCCGTGGTTCCACGGGCCAGCGACGAAATAGTTAAGATGATCCGTATCGGTCTGCTTCAGCGCGGCATAAATGCGCGTCGGGCCGACAAAGTCTTCCTGATCGTACCAGCCCGCGACATTCAGGCTTGGAACTGTAGTGTGTTTCAGATATGTGGTCACGGCATGCCGCTTCCAGAAATCGTGGTTCGGATGATCAACGAAGTCATTCCACGTCGGTAACTGTCCATGGAAGTACCTCGAATTCGCGTTGGAGATTGCACCGAGCGTTAGGTACCACGCGTAGGTATCGTACTGGTCGAACTCGAAGTTTGTGTTCTTTTCCTTGGAGGTTTCAAGTAAAGCAGAATATTCGAATCCATAGCTCAGTCGAAACGCGCCGTTGTGATGGAAGTCGTCATTAATGAACATGTCGTCGGGGGATGCCTCCTCAATGGTAGCTTTCAACGCGGGATGCGGCTCAAGCAACGCCTGCGTCACAAGCCAACCCGGATAGGAAATCCCCCACATGCCGACTCGGCCGTTATTGTTCGGAACATTCCTGACTAGCCACTCGATGGTGTCATACGCATCAGTGGCTTCATCAATGGATTTGGGATCATTCCTGTCGCGGGGCGGACGCTGCATCACGAACGTGCCTTCAGACTTAAAGCGGCCCCGGATGTTCTGCGCTACGAAGATATAGCCATCCGCAATGAGATCGTCAAACAAACCGGACTCCGTCAGTGAATTAGCGTTTTCGGGAACTCCGTATGGAGTTCTCATGAAGAGGAATGGTAGCGCACCGCTGACGTTTTTCGGCATCCTCAGCACGGTCTGAAGACGGACGCCATCGCGCATCGGGATCATGACTTCTTGGTAGTTGAAGTATTCAAGCTGGTACTTGGATTGCACTGGAGGGGTTTGGGCAAACAGACCAACGGCCAGCAGCAAGAGCAGCAGAATTTGTTCCATGAAGATCATCGCATTTCGCCTTTCCGAAGTGAAACACGGCTGAGTTGAGCGGCTAGGGTAGCACGGTCTAGGAAGTCCGATTCGCCCATGATGGAATCAGTCCCCAGCGCACCAGCGACAATTTTCGGACGGGTTCCTTCGGATGCTGGCGGATGACTGGAATCGGCTGCGTCGGAACGATCCCCGAGTTTTCTCCTTTTGGGCCTTGGAATAGCCCCTATGAACCTCCTCCAAAATAATCTGCGACCAAATCAGGATTACGAATCTAATCCTATAATGAGGATTACGACAATAATCCACAGTGCTCAACGAAGGCCCAAGGCTGAACCAATTCGGGATCTGCTGCTGGTCTCGATCGACATTAATAATCTCCGGGGTTGCGGCCTAGCGGCGCAGGTCAGGAGGGACATGGAAAAGGGAGAAGCGATATGCGTGCAATGAGAGCGGAGCAATTTAGCGGTTATGAAGCGTTGAAGCTCGTAGAGCTTCCAAAACCTGCGGTCACAAATGGGAAGGTACTGGTGCGAATCACGGCAGCCGGGGTCACGCCGCTCGACCATACCATTCTCTCCGGAAAATTTCACGGCGTGGAGGCGCCCCTCATCCTGGGCAATGAAGGAGCGGGC
>DATNKA010000474.1:0-3482 GCA_035603655.1 Candidatus Acidiferrales bacterium
AGTCCAATCTGAAGATCATGCGCGAGTTCCCGGACATCATCTTCATCCCCTCCTGGTGGATGGAGTACGGGATGGCCGCCGAGCCTTCGGTGCTGGGTGCCAAGATCAAGTTCTGGCAGGACAATACGCCCAGCGAATACCAGACTCTGCGCAGGCTGGAGGATATCGATAGCTTTCCCGACTACGAGGTGGAGGCCGACGGCTTTGCCGGCCTAACCTTGCACCGCATCGGCATGGCCCGGCAGCGCATCCTGGACGCCGGCTATATCCTTCCCATGGTCACCTCGCGCGGACCGCTCTGCACCGCCGGATTTGTGCGCGGGACCACGGAGTTCATGATCGATCTGGTGGAAGATCCCAAGGGCGCGCACAAGCTGATCGACCTGTGTACCCGCGTGATCATCAACTGGCTCAAAGCACAGCAGAAGGTGATGGGCGACGGAGTCGAGAGCATTTTCATTCTTGATGACATTGTCGGTTTCATCAACGAAGAGCATTACCTGGAGTTTGCGCATCCATATCTGAAGCGGATTTGCGATGCATTTCCGAAGGACTGGGTCAAGCTCTACCACAACGACGCGGAAGTCGACGCGTGCCTGGACCACCTGCCGGACACCGGATTCAATGCGCTCAATTGGGGCAAGCAGAGACACATCACAGAGGTGAAACGACGCGTTGGCGACCGGATGTGCTTGATGGGTAACGTCAATCCGCTGGAGATTGCGGTACGCGGGACACCGGCGGAGGTAAAGGACGAAACCCTCGAGGTTCTGGAGGGTTCCGGCGGCGAGGGGATCATTCTCTCGGTAGGCGGCGGGACCAGCCCGGGAATGCCGCGCGAAAATATCCTGGCTATGCTTGAGGCCTTGGAAGAATTCAATCAGAAGCGTGCAGTCAGCGCGATTTCGAGCGCTCGTTAAGGAGAGTCTGAATGCCCGATTATGCCCTGATGAATCAGTTTCTGTATGAGGGAAACGCCGACCGGGTGGGACAGCTTACCGAGGAGGCCCTGGCTGAGGGGCGGTCCGCGCAGGAAGTGCTGACGGAGGGATTGATCGCGGGCATGAGTGTGGTCGGCGAGGATTTCAAGCACAATGTGCTGTACGTTCCTGAAGTCCTGATCGCAGCGCGAGCCATGAAGGCAGGCATGGCAGTGCTGAAGCCGCTATTGACCGCGAAGGGCAGCGGCGCCAAACCCAAAGGCGTTTTGCTGATGGGCACAGTGCGCGGTGACTTGCACGATATTGGCAAGAACCTGGTCGGGATGATGGCCGAGGGCGCCGGTTTTGAGCTCCACGATATCGGCGTGGATCAGAGTGTAGACAAATTCATGGCCGCGGCCGAGCAATGCAAGCCAACCATCATCGGCATGAGCGCGCTGTTGACCACAACCATGATGTACATGAAGACCGTAATCGACGGCTTCGATGCGGCCGGCATGAGTCACATCAAAATCGCGATCGGAGGCGCTCCCATCAGCCAGATGTTTGCCGACGAAATCGGGGCCGACGGATACGGCGCGAATGCCTCAGCGGCGGTGGATTTGTTCTTGCGACTTGCGGCACAAGGGTAACCCGAAATGACCACGTATAAGATCTTGTACTGGCAGGAAATCCCCACCCAAATCAAAGCCGAGGATGAGTCGGAAGACGTGGCTGTGATGCTGGATGCCAAATTTATGGCTCAGGTCGATATTCTCGCCGCCAAACGGGGACTGCAGGCGGCCGACGACTATCTGGCCCAGTGGAAGTGGAGCGAGGAAGAAGAGCGCGAGGGTTCTGCGCGCGAAGTGGCGGAAGCCGTGAAAGCCGAACTCGAAGCGAAAGGCTGGTAGAAATTCCCCGCAAATGGCCGTCACCCTCACCATCAACGGACAATCAATCCAGGCCACGGATGGGCGGTCGCTGTTCGATTACGCCGAATCCCTGAGTATCGACGTGCCCACGTCCTGCCGCAAGCAAGGCAAATGCAAAGAGTGCATGGTCGAAGTTGTGGAAGGGATGACCGCGCTCTCGCCGCTTGCCGAGCCGGAGCGTCATCTCAAGGGCAACTTTCGCCTGTCGTGTCAAACCCGCATGACGGCTGCAGAAGGCCACGTTCGCTGCCATACCATGCGGCGTGGACACATGATTATCGAGCGGCACTCGTTCGGATTGCCGATCAGCAATCGCGAATTGAAACTTGATCCAGCAGTCACTCGCGATGGGGACCGCATCCTGATCGACGGAGTGGAGGTGGAGCGCTCTACAGGGCCGATTCTCGGCATTGCAATGGACCTTGGGACCACCACGGTTGTCCTACGCCTCCTCGACCTTGAAAGCGGCGAACTGATTGCGGACACCTCGTTCGAGAATCCGCAGCGATTCGGCGGTTCGGAGGTCATGTCCCGCATCGCCTACGATAGCGAACATCCTGGAAGACTGCTCATGCGTACGCTGGCCGGATACCTGTCCCATGCCATCGAAAAGTTTCCCGTCGATCCTAAGACGATCTACGAGATGGTCGTGGTGGGCAACTCAACTATGCGCGACCTTTTCTTCCGGCAGAGCGTGTATTCGATTGGGCAGACCCCTTACCGGTCGATTACGGAGATCGAAATGGCCGAGGGTCAGCGCAGCACAACAAGCCTGATCCAGACCGGGCTCCGCAGCCTATTGCCCATTCATCCCCAAGCACGCGTCTACGGCGCTCCCATCATCAGCGGCCACGTGGGAGCGGACGCGGCCGCATGCATGTTGGCGGTAGATCTCGCCCATGAAGAGCGCCTGATCGCGGTCATGGATATCGGGACCAATACCGAGTTGATTGTGGGCAACAAGCATCGCATTTTGGCGGCATCGTGTCCGGCTGGCCCCGCTTTCGAGGGCGGAGCCATCGCCTGCGGCATGCCTGCGTTGGATGGAGCAATCGAAACGGTGGCGATTGCCGATGACGCGACCATTCGCCTTGGAGTCATCGGCGATGTTCCACCCCAGGGCATCTGCGGTTCTGGCCTGGTCGATCTGCTGAGCGAGTTGCTTCGAACCGGCCGCATGAATGATATGGGCCGCTTTGAGGATGATATTCAACGCATCACACTTCACCGTGGCGAAACACCCGAAGAGGACATTTTTCTACTGGAGAGCGATGTTAATGAGTTGGCTCAGGCAAAGGGAGCGAACGTCGCGGGCCTGCATACTGTCTTCTCGAGCTATGGCATCGACTTCGGTGAGATCGAGGTTTTTTATCTTGCGGGAGGGTTCGGACGCCATCTCAACGTCGAAGCTTCAAAGCGGATCGGGCTTGTGCCCGGCCTCAACTCATCAAAGATCGTCCAGGCGGGTAATACCGCGATTGAAGGCGCGACCATCGCTCTGCTCTCGAAGTCGAAGCGTCAAGAACTAGAAGACCTGGTAAAGAAGGTAACGCACTGCCGTCTTGAAACTCACCCTGACTTCTTCAATTTCTTCGTGGAGGGCTGCCAGTTCAAGCCCGTGGAGCCG
>DATNKA010000475.1:0-5382 GCA_035603655.1 Candidatus Acidiferrales bacterium
CGAATGCTCGTTGAAGGGATCGATGCCGCGAGCGCGGCGTTCGAAGTCGGCTATGAGAGTGCGAGTCAGTTCAACCGCGAGTACAAGCGCTTCTTCGGTCAGCCGCCGATGCGGGATATCAAAGTGCGTCGGCTGGCCGGCTCCGCAATGGTCAGCGACTAACAACCATGCAGAACGCTGTCCGGATGGTCGGCGAACCTCAAATTATGACTACTTCACAGTAGCCGTGATTCACCCGAACAGCAGATGGCTCGTCGTTCTCGGCGGCAAAGCCCTTCCTAGCGGCTTGCTCTTAATAGAATTCGGGATTTACGCAGCTCTCGTCTAAAGATCGAGCAATATCCAGGTTGGCGCATGGTCGCTTGCGTTTACCTGCCCACGCGCCCATCGGTCTACACCACCGTCCACGAGTCGGTCCGACACCTGCGGCGAGAGCAGAAAGTGATCGAGTCGCATGCCCTTGTCCTTCGGCCACCGTTCATATTTGTAATCCCAGAATGTCCAGAGCGGCCCGTCCGGATGTAGCCTCCGCATCGCGTCGGTCCAGCCTTGAGCCAGCAAACGCGCAAAGGCTTGGCGGCTCTCGGGTTGGATCAACGCGTTGTTATCCAACGATCGAGTCGGATAGATGTCCTGCGGTGTCGGCACGACGTTGTAGTCACCGGCCAGCACCACGGGGGCGCCGCTGGCCATGAGTTCGGCGGCATGGGCAATGAGGCGCTCAAACCAGGCCAACTTGTAGTTGAATTTCGGTCCAGGCTGCGGATTCCCGTTGGGGAGGTAGATGGACGTGATCAGGACTCCCTGAACCGCCGCTTCGATGTAGCGGGCTTGATGATCTTCAGAATTTCCCGGCAAGCTTGCGCAGGTCAATACGGGAACCTGGTTTCGCGCGAGAATGGCCACACCGTTCCAAGAGCGCTCGCCTTGCCAGACTGCTTCGTAACCGAGAGTCCGAAGGGCATTCACGGGAAAGGCTCCCTGCTCCGCCTTGAGCTCTTGGAGACTCACCACGTCCGGCTCAGCTTCGGCTAACCAAGCCAAGAGGTTGTCCAGCCGCTTATTGATATTGTTAATGTTGAAGGTCGCGACTCTCACCAAATCCCTCTCTGCCCCTGTACTCTGGAGGGGCCCCCTAAAAGCACTAGCGTGATCCGGGCGGAATTCCTACCGCGATTCTATGCCGCTCGGTGCGCGCAAGCCTTTCTTCTTTTGCGCGAATCCTTTAGTAGGGAGCGAAAGAAGGATGACTTTGGCAGCGTCACTACGCTTGACGCGGCTCGGTGTTAGCTCCAGGAAATCGGAGGAGGAGTCGAGACGCGAATGCAGGAAGAGAGGTCTGTCAGTATGGAAATACTTCTTATAGGCTGCAATCCAATAGTGGCGACGTCGCGCGGTGCCGTTGATAACTCGAGCTCACCACCACAAACCATTTCGTGGCGGCGTTCTCCCAAACTTCGTAATAACTACGGAACATCCGCAGGAACGATTCTGCGCTGATAAAAGTGCATCGACGCCTGTGAACGCGATGAAAGCGAAGTGCGGCTCTGAGCGAAGTCATTCCCTTGTCTCTCCAATCCGGACAGTCTCGTTCACTTCGGACGAAAGGAATAGTTCCCGGGAGATCACGAGCCCCCCCGACATTCTGTGCTCTACACCTTTGCACCGTTGTCGCACAGCGTTCTTACCGTACGTGTTGGTCCAGAGAACGCAGCGGTCTGCAGCTGCGCTCGGGTGCGGGTATGCCGAAACGTTGCCGCTCGCCGCCTACTTCTGGGGACTGGCGTCGGGTTTGGAGCCTGTCGGCCAGTTATCAAATAAATTAGTAGCGTTTACTGATCCGAGTCCCGTAGCCAAGTCATAACCGACGGTTGCGGAATAAGCGGGTCGGCCAGTGGATTCCGAAGTGGAGAGCTCTCCGATGATTCCCTTGCCGTCACCAAAGCAGTCATGCGAGACGCCTTTACTGGTCCGGCCGCATGGAATGTCAGCGTCGCCTCGGGTTACGTCATTGAAAATACAAGAGCCAGCCGGAAGATCGCCGGTGGTCTGACTGGCGTCGCAAGCAGCCGAGCTCTTGTGCTTAAATTGCTGCGTTGCCAGTGCGTAATAAACGTAGTTGGCATCGCCCTGCCGGCCATGTTTCTGATCGATCAGCGCCTGAATTCCGGCCATGGCGGGCGAGGAAAAAGAAGTTCCCCCGCCGCCAAGAAACAGCGCGTCGTTCCTGGCGCTGCAATTCGTGCCGCCCTGATTCGTGTCGGACATGCATTCCACAAAGAAGCTTCCCCAGACGCCGTTGGCGGCGAACATAGAAAGATCAGGCTGGTCACGCAGCCCGTCGCTGGGAATGCCCGGAACTCCTGTTTGAAACGAAGGTTTAGGATTGCCTTTACAAGTTCCGCTGACGACGCCGGGGATCGATGGTTTGCCAGTAAAGCAGGTGCTGGGTCCACCACTGCCGGCGATGGCGGCGATAAAACCCTGGCCCAGCGGCGTATTACAGAAACCCGACGAGCCATAGGATCTTGTATTGTCGCCAATCAGCGGATCGCTGTAGATGAGCTGGCTGGTGCAGCCGTCGTTCCAGGGAATCTCCGGAATATAGGAGCGCGCCGAGGCTAATGTCTTTGGATTGTTTGTCGCGTTCCAGTACTTTCTGATCGGAATTCGATTGACGTCCGAGTTGTATTGCGCCATGAAATCCGTGCCGCCCACATCCACTGCATAGGCGGAAGCGGTATTGTCGCCGCTGTTGATTCCTAAAACGGAATATGGTGTCGACTCCGCGGGAGCGCACTCATCAGCGCCAGTATCTCCCTGCGCAATAAAGAAAGTAGTGCCCAGAGCAGTAGCGATTTGCGCTTCGCGATTTTCCAGAGCAACTTCGGCCTGGCCGGTGATGGTTTCGCAGAGACCGTAACTGTCCGAGATGATGTCCGGTGGAGCGAGATCCAGCAGATTGAGGATGGCCAGATCGAGTCCGGAAACGGTCTTAGAGTTGGCGCAGGCCGAGAGCTCGATATTTGCATTGGGAGCGGTTGCGCTGGACCACTCGACATCGAGGGCGGCCTCGATTTCATCGCCGTTTTGGCCGGGGTTCGTGCAGTTGGGATAGACCTGGGTAAAGTTTCCTTTCGCGAAGCGGGTCAAGCCAAAGGTTTTGCGGAAGGTGGACCAATCCCCCGGATGGGCCAGATTGGAATCCTCGACCAGAGCGATGGTGACTCCCTCGCCGGTGAATCCCCGACTCCAGAGTGGCAGCACATTGTAGATGGTCGCGAAATCGAACGGACTGACGGTGTGGTAAGTGGCTCCCTCAAACGCGACGTTGAAGTGCGGATGCCAGAGGTTGTTCGCATGGTCATAAGCTACAGGGCCAAGCATTACCGAATGCGGCCGGGGAAGAAAATCGTGCAGCGAAGCCACTCCTTGGACAACAGGCGCCAGGGCAACGGGAATCTGTGGATCGCGTATGTTTGCCAAATGCTTTTCGCCGCTGGGCAAAACCAGATTGTGAATTTCGGTGTGGAAGCTTTCACGTATTTGTCCAGCTGTGCCGGCAAAATCGATGACCAAGCCATTCTGGTAGACGCGGTTGATGGTAAAGCCGTGAGAATTCAGCCAGGCGCGAAGCGTCGCTATATCTTGCGGCGCGAGACCGAACCCTGCGCCGAGCTCGCGCGAACTCAGCCAATGATGATATGCGGGCGAGTCTGGATTATGCATTTCATCGATCAGTTTCGCCAGGCGTGCTTCGGACTCCGGCGAACCCTTGAGCCCCAACAGCAAATGATCGAAGCGCAAACTGTCATTCACGGGCCCACGATCATTGGCCGCTCGAAGCGCGGCCGGCGGAGTGTTTCCCGAGAGTGTAACCAGTTGGGATTCGTTAATCGGGGCGGTGATCAAAGGTTGAGGACCCTCGGCCAAAGCGATGATTGAGAACAGAGCGAAAAAGGCAAAGAAAATAGCACACCAGAAATTGTGCATGGCGAGAACCTCGCAGACCGGAGAGTAACTGCTGCCAGCCCCGCACAGGGGACAGACCATAGGGCATAGCGCACCCCCGATACTAGTCGGGTTGACGGATGGTGGTCAACGAAGCATGCCCTATCTACTACTTACCAAGGGCGGATCGATCTGTGCTTTTCTTCAGGGTTTAGCGGAGAGCATGGCGACGGGCGCACGAGTTGGCTTTGCCGGCTGACTCCAGTCGCGCGCTGATATTTTTCTCGAAGGTCGAAAGACCTGACTGCAGTCGCTCACCTGATTGTCCGATTCCGCACACTCGCGTCCGCGAGCGGACACGATCATTGTCTGGCACGGCTGCCGATACCAGTTTCCTCCTTTGCTGCCAATGTGCTACGGCTGGAGAGTGTGGTACGGGATTTGCTGTGCTTGCCGTGTAGGTTTAACTAGTGAGGTGTGTCAAAAGATCTCCGCGCGGTAACGGTGCGGCAGGAGCCAGCGGGCTATGGAAACGATAGGTCAGGATTTGCGCTATGCGCTGCGGCAGTTGCGCAAGAGCCCAGGATTCACTGTGGTCGCTGTGCTGACGCTGGCGCTGGGCATCGGCGCGAACACAGCTATATTCAGCGTGGTTAATGCGGTCCTTCTTAAGCCGCTGACATATAAAAATGCGGACAGTCTGGTGATGGTGTGGCAGCAAAACCCACATCGCGGCTGGAGTCAAAACAATGTCTCAGGGGCGAATTTTCTCGACTGGAAAAAGCAGAACCATGTGTTCACGGACATCGCTGCCTTCGAATCGAATTCTTTCAATCTGAGCGGAGGTGCGAAGCCCGAAGAAGTCGCAGGCGAAAGAGTAACTACAAATCTTTTCTCTGTTCTCGAGGTCCAACCTTGGCGCGGGCGTCTCTTTCTTCCTGAAGAAGAGCGTCAGGATAGGGCCGCAGTCATCGCGAGCTACGCGTTATGGCAGCAGCACTTTGGCGGCGATACCGCGCTTATCGGCAAGCACATTTTAGTCAACGGAAAG
Organism: Candidatus Acidiferrales bacterium; assembly: GCA_035603655.1. Lineage (GTDB taxonomy): Bacteria > Acidobacteriota > Terriglobia > Terriglobales > Acidobacteriaceae > Sulfotelmatobacter. The sequence continues at coordinate 5,003 of DATNKA010000475.1, forward strand.
AGCTATCCGGTGGTGGGTATTTTGCCGGCCACTTTCGACGATGCTTACGCGATGAGTTTCACCAGCCATACCCAATTCTGGATCTCAGGGATGGAACCTTTTCCGGAGACGCGTGAGTTTCACCAATACCGTGCAATTGCACGCCTAAAACCTGGGGTAACCCTGGCACAGGCGCAGGCGGAGATGGACACGATAGCAGGGCGGCTTGAGCAGCAATATCCAGAGTCGAAAGGCTGGGGCGTGGCCCTTGTCAAGTTGCACGATCAAGTAGTTGAGTACACGCGGCCGGCGCTTCTGATTTTGCTCGGAGCGGCGGGCCTCGTTCTTCTCATCGCGTGTGCGAATGTCGCCAATTTGCTCCTGGTGCGGGCTTCGGGACG
>DATNKA010000476.1:0-3000 GCA_035603655.1 Candidatus Acidiferrales bacterium
CCCCATCGCGGAGAGCAAATAAGTTTAGTCGATTTTAGAAACTCGCTAGACCGCATCTCGCGAGCCTCAAGGCGCCGGTAACTTCCGGCGCCTTTTTTTGCAAGCCGAAGAGAACACGATTTAGTGCGGGCGGCCGCTACAGTCTGGGATGGACAACCCTGAAGGCCGCACTTCTGTGACGCCATGGGGTTATGCTTTGGGCCAGCGAGATCAGGCGTAATTTTGTCCGCGCCGGACCCCTGGCCAGCGATCACCACGGGGAGGGAAGACAGTACTCGGTGGGGAGTTCAATCATCGGAGCGTTGGACTCAAATCCAGAGCGCTCAACCGAATCCAATCCGGCGGTAATGCGGCGTGCGTCGTTATGCAGAGTGCCGCAGCGCAGCAGGGGATGAACTTCTTTAGGGCCAGCATGATGGGCTGCTCGTTAGAGAGTGACAGCTTCGCATAGTCTGCAATAGTCTGAACTTAACTTGACTGACTGACCGATTGAATTGCTCTCGACCTGTCAGGCTTGCCATTATGCTGCGTGCATTAAGGCCCGTTGCGGCCAAAGACGCCGTCCAGAAATAGGAGTTTAATTGGCTTTGACCCGAACTTAACGCACCTTGCCGTTTTTCTCGAACGTGAGCACGACGACAATCCTAAGCACCATCGTGCCGTGCACCGTAAGCGGCCGGTACTTCCATTGCTTCACCGCATCGGTGGCTGCGCTATTGAGCAACGGATTGCCCTCAATGACTTTCACCTCTTGCACTTTACCGTCGTCGTTCAGCGTCACGTCCATGGCTACGTCGCCATGCACATGCTGGCTGGCAGCCTCTGAAGGATAGGGCGGAAGAACCTTTGTCTCCAGCTTCGGAACCGACTGGTGTGACGGCGGAATGGTGAGCAACATTCCCTGCGAAAGCGCATTCGGGGCGTTCACCACATTCCGATTGGCCGCATAGATCTGTGTCCACATGTTTTTATCGCCATACACCAGCTTTGCGACTCCTCTCATCGTGCCGCCATCCTTGGCTTCGCCGACGCTATAGGTGAAAGGCTTACTTCTGAGAACGTAGTCGTCTAGTGCTTTCATTGGAGCCGCGGCGTATTCGCAGCATCCACCCCAGTTCCCAATTTCGAGGCGGATGTCCAGCCCCGCCGCCTTGCTCGCATTGACTTCGACACCCTTCACTACCGTTGTCTTGAACCCGGTCGCCACCGCGGTGACGTCGTACTTGCCGCTTTCCAGATCTTTCGCCGTGAATTGCCCCGCGTTGTCGGTCTTCAGAGGGATGGCACGATTCGTGGCAGTGCTTGTGATCGTAATCGACGCGTTCGCCACGACCGACCCGGACGCGTCGGTTACAGTGCCGCTGAGGGTGCAACATTTTTCCTGATCACCTCCCACTTGATGGATCGGGGCAGACGTTTGCTCCGCCATCCCCTGGCCGGTCGACAAGGTGGCTTGGACTCCTATCGCCAGTACGGCCGCCGCCACTTGGCGACCCAATCGGAATCGCGACCCGCTTCCTGCGGAAATGGTTTGATTTGGCAAACGGAATTCGTCCAGTTCGGTTTTCAATCGGAGCCCTTGCAATAGAAAGTGATTTCGCGCACGCACCTCACGCTCCCTCAGAGCATGGACCGTTCGCAGGGCAGCGGCATCCATCTTTCCCACCCCCGACGCGCTCAATTCGATCACTTCCTCCAGAAGGTTAAGCGTGTCGAGATTCACCGCCCGTACCCAAGCGTGTGCCCGCTCGCACAAGTCGTCGCGGCCGTGAAACCGCTTCCGCACTGCGATCATGTGATCGAGTCCAATCGTCTTCTGCATCAGGCTGCCGTCGCCCCAGCAGCGGTCGTAGAACAGATCGAGCGAGATGGTACACGCGAGGTCCGCTACCGGGTCGCACATGCTGTATTCCCGCGCGCGATAGTCGCCTCGCGCTCGTCCTAGCGAGGTCATCCGCTTCTCCAGAGGCGTACCTTCATAGATTTCGGCACGGCAGAAGTTCAGCGGGTTTCCCGCAAACCTTCGCATGAAGGCAAGGTCGGTCCGTAACGTGTTCAAATTCGCGTCGGGATTGAATGTCATGATTGTGAACTGGGCCGAAACGTCCAGTTCCCCGCAGATATCGAGAGCGCGGATCGATTGCCCCACGGTCTGATGCCGATCCAATGTGAGAAGCCCCGCCTCCGTGGCCGATTCAATCCCCATGAAAATGCGCACCAATCCCATTTCCTTCAATCTGCCCAGTACGTCCCGATTCGCATCCGCCGGGCGGCACTTGATCAGGAGTGCGATATCTTCCATGCCGCGGCTCTTGAACGCCTTGTCGAATCCCTCGATTCGCGCCTGGTTGTGCGCCACCGACGGCACCAGGAAATTGTCGTCGTGAAATACGAACTGCCGTGTCCCCGGCTCGCGATAAAGCTCCGCCATCTCGTCGGCGATCAATTCCACACTGCGTTGGCGAAACTTTTTGCCCGGTGCCAGATTGTGCAGTGTTGTGATGCAGCAGTACGCGCAGTTCTCGTAGCACCCGCGGCTTCCCATCAGAAAGCTGGTGGGCACTCCGGCAATGGTGTGGATCCGACCGGACCGCTCGGGGAACGGCAAAGTATCCAAGTCGTCCAGAGTGCGGCGTTTCGGCGTGAATCGAACCTGGCCATCTTCCCGATATGCGATGCCGGTAATCTTCGGCAAGTCATCTTTCAGATTCGCTGCGGCTGCAACTATCTCCACTAGCGTTTGCTCCGCCTCGTGAATCACGATGATGTCGAGTTCGGAATGGTGCTCCAGCAGCGGCTGTGCTGCGCACGCAGCGTAATGTCCGCCCGCCACAATCAGTTTTCCAGGGTGAAGTTGTTTGATGAGGTGTGTGCCAAACTGAGAAATTCCTGCGCGCGCGATTGAAAACAAACTGAAAGTCCGACGATCTCCGCCTCGCCCGCCTGTTCGGCGACCGCCTCCACATCATCCGCCGAATTGAACACTGCCAATGACGTCTC
>DATNKA010000477.1:0-2577 GCA_035603655.1 Candidatus Acidiferrales bacterium
TGTCATCTTTTCCCCCTTTTTCCTATTGGCCAGTGCCACGATCTTCCCTTTGAGCTTCCCGCCATTCTTCCTGGCATTTCTCTCAAAATACTTAGAAAAAACAGAGAATGGCTTGTACGAAACGGCTACCATAGTATGAAAACGCTACGGGCGAGAGCCGCAAAAGGAGGACGACAGATGCAGGTTCCAAGGGGATCGGACACATTTGAGTTTCGTTCTCCGCACGGTATGAAGGCGGCGCACAGCAGACTTCGAACCTTCGCGGGCATAGCGGTTCGTCACCTGCAGCACTTCAACCACCCAGGCCGTGCCTGGCACGATCTGTCGGGTCCGCAAGACACTCTCACAGTTGTGCTCGCCGAGATAGGCGGCAGATGTGAGGCCCGCACAAATCTGCATCGTCCCGCTGCCCTGGAACGTCAACGGCCTAATCACATCAGTTTTGTCCCGGCAGAGATGAGGGTCTGGGGCTATACGGACAACATGGAGTCTGTACGCGAACTTCGCCTGAGCTTCGACAGGAAATCTCTGGAAGATTGGCTTGGCACCGATCTGGACCCGGGCAAAGCAGGAAATCCTGAGCTGATGTTTCATGACAAGAGAGCGGTCGAGTGCGCGCGACTCCTTGCTGCCGAATGTGACGCATCTGACCCGAGTACAGGATTGTACGGAGAAGGACTCACGATCGCCCTCCTGAGCGCCTGCTTCCAGGGGCGACCCCAAAAAGAGAACTCAGGACTATCGGTCTCACAACTCCGTCTCGTTCTCGACTTCATCCACGAGCATCTCGATTTATCCGTTTCTGTTTTCCAGCTTGCCCGTCTGGTCGACCTGTCATCCTCGCAATTTGCGAGGATGTTCAAGGCGTCTACAGGAGTATCCCCACATCGCTATCAACTGAACACCCGGATAGGCAAAGCGCAGGAGCTACTGCTGATGAAAGGAGAGAGCCTTTCGATGGTGGCTGCGGCAACAGGTTTTGCAGATCAGAGCCACTTCACGCGGACGTTCAAGAGGGTCACTGGAGTTACACCACACGAGTGGCATCAGAATCGCACCCCCCTAGAGGATGCGATATGAAAGTTATGAGACAAGGGCGCATCTCTCATACCGCGCCGTGCTGATTACTCTTGACACGTCAACTTGTGGTTTTTGACTTCCGACAAGGAAGAATCTCAACTGCCGAGCCTAACCAAAGCACTCATCGACCCTGGGGTTGAGCGGCATTCCGGGGATTGGTCCGCACGAGCATACCGCGATAGCCACTTCCGAACTGCTGGAGCCTAGCCGACCTTCCGGTGCTGATTTCCCCAGATGGCGTGAGCCAACTCCGAGTTGTTAAACAACTAGTAACTTCCGAGTAAGCGGTTACTCGCCCAGAACTCGAAGTTTGAGTCGTCCGGCTTCGATGAGCGTCTCGGCGATTATGCGCAAACTGAGGTTGCGACGCATTACTTCTGGATCGCCGACCACACGTGCATGCGAGCGATACAATCCACTAGAATGCTGCGGACACGCAGTTGTCGTCTGAGTCTGTCGCGCCCTCGTCGCAGCACAGGGTAAAGTTCGAGAACGGAGACCCATACGATCTCAGCCCATCCCACCATTTCAGAGCGATTTCCCCGCTCTTCGCAATACAACCCGGAATGGCTCCTTGCCAGCATCAGCGGGGCCGCGAATCCACTCTGGATGGCCGAGTGGCTCACGTCCGCGCTTGATCTGCGACCTGGAATGAGGGTACTCGACCTTGGCTGCGGACGCGCCACCTCCTCGATCTTCCTCCACCGCGAATTCGGCGTTCAGGTCTGGGCCACCGATCTGTGGTTCAGTGCCGCGGAGAACGGCCAGAGAATCCGCGATGCGGGAGTCGAAGACAGCGTTTTCCCCGTGCATGCTGACGCCCGGTCGCTACCCTTCAGCGACGAATTCTTCGACGTCATTGTGTCGCTTGATTCCTTCTATTACTACGGGACCGACGATCTGTACCTCAACTACCTCGCCCGATTCGTGAGGCCTGGCGGAGCTATCGGCATCGCCGGGGCTGGCCTCATGCAAGAAATCGACAGCTTTATTCCGAAACATCTTCGCGATTGGTGGACGAACGATCTCTGGTGCCTGCACTCTGCACCCTGGTGGCGCCGCCACTGGGAGCGCACCCAAATTATGGACATCGAGATCGCGGATACGATGCCGGACGGTTGCCAGCTCTGGCTGGACTGGCACAGGCTCATAGCCCCCGACAATGAAGCGGAGATCAAAGCTCTCGAAGCTGACCGTGGGGAGTATCTTGGCTACGTTCGCCTCGTAGGTCGCCGCCGCACCAACGCAATACTGCCAGACCAAATCCTGTCCGTGCCTACGCAATACATCAAAAAGCCTCTGCTGCGCACCGAGCCCTGACGCAGCGGCGAAAACGGTAGCGGACGCAACATCGTAGTCGCTTAGGGCTCAGATGTCCCACGTGGACGAGAAACGGGCAACCGGAAGTGATTCTTAACTGGTACTAACAGGCCAATGCACTCATCGACCCATAAGACTGTTTACTCGAATACTTCCCACAAGCGGGTTCGCCGGGTA
>DATNKA010000478.1:0-11730 GCA_035603655.1 Candidatus Acidiferrales bacterium
TGCCGCCTTCTGCAGGTCGGGATCGAGCGTGGTGTAAATGCGGTAGGACTGATCGTTTAAATCGTGTTCGCTGAACTTGTTAATCAACGTGTCCCGCACCATGTCGACGAAATAGGGCGCGTCGCTGGCCTCCACATTCGGGGGGGCCAGTTTCAGGGGCGCTGCCTTCGCCTTTTCTGCTTGCTCGCGCGTGATGGCGTGAGTGTCGACCATAGAATCCAGAACCAGGTTGCGGCGTTCCAACGCTCTCTCGGGATGCCGGTAGGGGGACAGCCGGCTGGGCCCTTGTATGATTCCAGCCAGCAGCGCAGCCTCCGGCAGCGTAATGTCCTTCAAATCCTTGTTGAAATATGTTCGCGACGCTTCGCCAAACCCGCTGATGGCGAACGAGCCCCGCTGCCCCAGGTTCACCCAATTGCCGTAAAACTCGAAGATCTGCTGCTTGGTGAACTTCTGTTCCAATTCCTCCGCGATCAGCATCTCTGTCAGCTTGCGCCGCACGGTTTTCTCCGGGGTCAGGAAGAAGCCGCGCGAAAGCTGCATGGTAATCGTCGAACCGCCTTGCTCGTGCCGTTGCCGTGTCAGATCGATCCATACCGCTTCAAACATGCGGAGGAAGTTCACGCCGCTGTGCTCGAAGAAACGCCGGTCTTCAATCGCAAGCACTGCGTCGACCATCACTTTGGGGATGTCGTTGTACTTCACGACCTGGCGTTTGGACCGTTGCTCGGCATCAAACAATGCCGTCACCAGTTGGGGCTCCAACTCGTAGGCGGAGAGATCATTGCCCTGGCTGGTGATGCGCTCGACCGCTCCATTGTGGATGGCGATGAGAGCAGCTTCCGCACTATGATAAGACTCAGGCCCCGGCGTGATCTCGATTCCGCCGCCACTTATCAGCCGAAAACTTCCCAGCGGCGACTCGCCATCCTTATCGGAGTAACCGGCGCGCCGCAAGGTCGCGGCAATTTCTTTGGCGTCCGCCTTATCGCCATCATGCACCGTGCGCGGAAGCGCGTAGATTTTCGCGGAATTGCTGAAGACCGGCGAGCGGAAGCGTTGTGCAATAATCCGGTCATATTTGATGTAGAAGTAGCAGAACGACCCACCCAGGCCAACCGCCGCTACCAGGAAGACAATTAGTGCGGCGCGTACCACGGGATCGCGCGGGAGACCCCACCCTGCTTTGCCGCGTTTCTCTCCGTTTTTCGGGATCTTTATTTTGATGGCCACTATTTAAACTCTAACGCCCACCGAACCAATTCCCTGCTGGTCAGACGATGGGACACGCTAAAAGGTTTTACCATCGTTTTCCCCGTCGGCTGCGCCGTTCGCAGTTTTCTAGAAGTCAGCAATGTGCAGGAGGCTGTGAACCCATTGTACCGCTCGGACGTCAAACAAAAGAGACCCGCAATTTATGCGGGTCTCTAAGCCGTCAACAAATCATCACACCGGTCGCCGCCGTTGCGCTCTTTAGGGCACGTCTGTGATCGCTATGGGGCCAAATCCTTCCACAATGCTGCCCTCCCCGGTCAGCTCTCCGGCGCTGGACACGTTGTAGGCAGTCAGGGTGTTTGCGTTTGTTACGAAAAGGTAGTTCCCGCTCTGGTCAAATTCCCCGCTCGATCCAAGGAAATTGGGGAATGGGGAACCTGATACTGCACTAAGCGCTCCCGTGCTCGGATTCAATTGATAACCTTCAATCGGATTGAACGTTCCGTCCGTCAACAGGGAGAAAGAGTATAGCAGTACTCCGTCTAAGTTCGGCTGCACCGCGATGCTGAAAGGGGAATTTACAGTCCTGAATGGTGATCCTGGTACCGGCGAGATCGCACCCGCGTTACTCCCCGTCTGAATGCCGAACACGTATAAATGGGCGTCCGCGCCGGTGGTACCAATCAGATACTGCCCTGACGCGTCGCCCACAACCTGCGTCATCGGATAAACAAACGGACTGCCAACGACGGCGGTTGGCGCACCGCTGCCGCCGACGTTGTAAGCACCGATCTCCACGGGAGACTCGCTGCTTGCCAAAGCCAGCACGTACAGGTACTGTCCCAACCCATCCGTCGTCATACCTCCCGGCGCAAATGGAATCGAGAAAGGGGACCCGGTGACTTGAGTTAATACCCCACTCTGCCCGATCTGCATTGCGTAAACCGTGGATTCGCCTAGGGAGGCACCCGGATCAGCCCTGAACAGCATCGTCCCGGTAGGATTGGAAGTCATGCTGCCTAAAATGGTGCCGGTCCAACCCGGTAATGTGAAGGGGCTTCCGCTGATCGCAGTCAGATTTCCAGTTGAGTCGATCGACCAGCCATAAATCAGGCTGTACAGGCCAGTCCCAGGGAACGCGCCGTACAAATATTTACCTTGGGCTACAATCAGCTCACCGCCTCCGGATGTCGGCGCGGTCGCCACTGTGTAGTTGAGCGTAGGATAGATGTTTGTTGCGGCTGCGCTGAAGGTAAAGCCCGAAATTCCCGCCGTGCTGCTTACCCCTGAAAAAACGAAAGCCGTTGGGGTGCCAGTGGCGCCCGTGCCCCCGCTCCCGCTCCCGCCGGTACTACCGATCCCCGTGCTGGTGGACGTGCAGGCGGTTCCAAGGTTGGGGCCACTAGCGCAGCTGTAGTGATCGCAACTGGCCAGACCCATCATCGCTACCGCCAAGATCGTTGTCAGACTTGCTCGAACTCGCATCGTCATAAAACCGCCTCCGCCTCGCTCTGCCGCATTTCGAAAATCCCTAGATCCGGACTTAAACTGAACTTTTGGAACTTGCGTGTGTCCGTTAGTTCCACGGCCTTTCAGCCGACTTTCACTGTTCGTGATCTTAGGGAGAAGGTAACGCGTTCGCAACGTTACGAATGTCACTAGCGCACACGAGCGGTGAGCCTTCCAAAACCTGGAAAGCGGACGGAATCTCCCGCGGTTCTTAATCACCTATTGCAGAACGGTAAAGTTAGAAATGAGTCAGATCGCCGACGGCTGTCGGCCCAAAGCTAGAACTAGAAACCCTTATTTCCGCTGGTTGGATTGAAGTGCATGTCGAAAGAATAGCCCGGGAGGCTAATCGTGACCGAGTAGTCGGCCGCCACGTAGACGGCGGACAAACCAGGAGTGTTGATGCGCTGGACCGTCACTTGCTTCGATTCGATCTGAAGGTCGTGGTCCTTGGCCTTGCGCAGCACATCGGTCCGAACGTCTTCGTCCGTCTTCTGCAGATTGGAACTGTCCAACATCGCGACGGTCTTAAGATCGTCCTGGAAGCTGTAATTGGTCAGCATGGGCGGAGCCACCTGAAAAAGGCCCACAAAGACGGCCGCGATCGCGAGAAACCCCAAACAAGCTTTGATAATTCCCATAATCTGAAATTGCGCCGCTAAACCAAGGCGCAACTTTCAGGCCTTGGCTCGCAGCACCCCTTGAAAATGTTCTACGATTGACGAAATCCTAACATCGCGCACCTCGCGAGTCGAGCGTAGAACCACTTCCACGGTACCTTCGGTAACTTTCTTCCCCACAGTGATTCTAAAGGGGATACCTACCAGATCAGCGTCCTTGAACTTAACTCCCGGTCGCTCATCCCGGTCATCGAGAATCACGTCGAAACCAGCATCTTCCAGTCGGGATCCGATGTCGTAGGCAGCCCGCAACAAACTTTCATCTTTCACGTTCGTGGGAGTGACCACAATCTCGAAGGGCGCAATCGAGGGCGGTAACCAGAATCCATTTTCATCGTTGCTCTGCTCAATCGCGGCCGTCAAAATGCGTTCGATACCGATGCCGTAACAGCCCATGATTGGCGTAACCTCCTTGCCGTTCTTATCGAGCACCCGCGCACCCATCGACTCGGTATAGCGGTAGCCAAGCTTGAAGATATGCCCAATCTCTACCGCCGAATCGATGCGCAGGGTACTGCCGCAATTCGGACATGCCTCGCCCGCCGTAACTGCTCGCAGATCTACATAAGCCGTGGGATGAAAGTGCGTACCCGGCGTCAGATTTTTCAGGTGATAGTCCTCTTTATTCGCTCCACCGATCAGATTAGTCCGGCCCTCAAGAGCCTTGTCCAACAGGAGAACCGGCAGGTGCGTATCTTTCTTCAAATCCTTCGCCCACTCAATTCCAACCGGGCCTAAATATCCCGCCGGCGACTTGAAGAGGGCTTTGATCTCGCCTTCCTCCATGGGCCTGGTCGCAACCGCTACCGCTCCGTTGAGCTTCGCTTCATTTAGCTGATGATCGCCGCGCATGAGCACCACAATTCCACGCGACTGAGTCTTGCCGGTCTTCTGATCCTTTTCTTCCGCCATCAGGGCCAGCGTCTTGATTTTGTTCTTCGGAGACACGCCCAGGTATTTAGCCACGTCTTCAATCGTCTTCTGCCCCGGCGTGTGCACTTCGAGCGGTTCGCCATCACCCTCTGCCGCCAAGTCGTCGACGGAACCCAGTTTCGACGTAGCCTTCTCCATATTCGCGGCGTAATTGCAACCATCGCAGCTCACGATCTGATCTTCTCCGGCTGGAGTGCGCACCATGAACTCGTGCGATTCCTTCCCGCCCATCGCTCCCGAATCCGCCTCCACCACCATGTACTTCAATCCGCAGCGGTCGAAGATGCGGCAGTAAGTGTCGTAATGCTTCTTGTAGGAAACATCTAGCCCCGCCGCGTCTATATCGAACGAATATGCATCCTTCATCATGAACTGTCGTACCCTGAGCAATCCCGACTTTGGCCGCGGCTCGTCCCGAAACTTCGGGGCGATCTGATACCAGATCTGCGGCAACTGCTTGTAGCTGCGCAGTTCCTTGCGCGCGATCTCGGTCATTACTTCTTCCTCGGTCATGCCCAGCGCGAGATCCGCACCCTTGCGGTCCTTCAGGCGAAACAGATTCTCGCCCATCAGAGCCCAGCGCCCGCTGGCCTCCCAAATCTCCCGCGGATGCAGCGCTGGCAGAAAAAATTCCTGCCCAATCTTGTCCATCTCCTGCCGCACAATGCCCATGATCTTATTGAATGAGCGATTGCCCAGAAAAAGATACGAGTAAATGCCTGCTGCCAGCTGCCGAATGTAACCAGCTCGCACCAGAAACTTGTGGCTGGCAACTTCTGCATCTGCCGGCGCCTCACGTAATGTAGGAATAAAAAGCTCTGACCATCGATGCATAGGTGAACGATTCCTGTGTCAGTGGAATTGGCTATTGTAAATGATTGTTTGACACGCACCCGGCTGCAGCGGCGAGAAAGCTCCGACACAGTGGAGACAACCACCTTCGGATGCCCGTCACACAGGTTTTGTCTTTACATTTGGTAACAAAATGACGTGTATGCTGGTTGACAAATCGCACGCCGGTGCTAGGTCGCCGTCCGCAACACGAACAGAATGCTTACGGCTTGGGCCCCCGTGGTGGTTTCACGACAGCCCAGAAGGTATGACGCGTTTTCGCGAGCAAGTGACGGAGACGGCGGGCTTTTACAATACGGTGGGTTTCAACGACGACACTCGAGCTTTCCTTTCAATTCCGGCGCGCCACGGCGCGGCGAGTGGATTGCGCGTTCCTGGCGAAGCTAGTCGCCGAGCATCGACGGGATGAGGACGAGGCGTGGGAAGTAGCGCAGGATTTCGCTTATAGGTTGGTGAAAAAGGCGTATCGGCTGTAGAAGCAAGGCATGGCGGACAGAACGATTTTCGACAGCCCCGAGGAAAGAGGCGCAGCTACGCGAGCCTGTTCGGTATCGCCGCCAGCGCTTACCTCGGGGCTTTGCTCATTATTCTGTTTGCCTGCTCCCGGACTAAAGAAGGTGGAACCTACCGCATGAGCCTTTACTGCGACACGGGCGGTGTTGAAACCGATCTATCTCCGCAGCAGTTGCGTGCTCTGCTTGTGGACAGTCTTGCGAAGCTTAGGGAGCGGAAGAGCGTGCTGATTGTGCCGCCCGACCAGAGCCGCGTGCATTCCCGCGCGGGCGATTTGACGCGCTACGCGTGGGAATATTTTGGCGACCGCCTTCAGGCGGTTCTGCCTGCTCTGGGTACGCATGCTGCTATGCAGCCTGAACCAATCGCGCGAATGTTCGGAGCGATGCCGCAAGAACTTTTCCGCGTCCACAACTGGCGCACGGATGTCGAGTTCCTCGGCGAGGTTCCGGCGGAATTCATCCATGAACAATCGGAAGGCAAGCTGAACTATCCGTGGCCGGCGCAGGTGAACCGACTTGTTGCTCATGGCGGCTTCGATCTCATTCTCTCGATCGGGCAGGTCGTCCCACACGAGGTTATTGGGATGGCCAATTACAACAAGAATATTCTTGTGGGTACTGGAGGCCGCGACAGCATAAACCGCAGCCATTATCTGGGCGCTGTTTATGGGATGGAGCGCATCATGGGCCGCACTGAGAATCCCGTGCGCAACGTTCTCAATTACGCTTCCGATCGTTTCTTGCGAGATCTGCCCATCGTTTACGTCCTCACCGTTATTGGCCGCGCCGATGCCCGACTGGCGGTGCGCGGCCTTTTCATCGGCGACGACGTTGAATGCTTCCAGCGAGCCGCCGCGTTAAGCTTGAGAGTGAACTTCGAGACCCTGGACACTCCGATCCAGAAGGCGGTCGTCTATCTCGATCCGCACGAATTTCACAGCACATGGTTGGGCAACAAGGCGATCTACCGTACGCGCATGGCCCTGGCCGACAATGCAGAGCTGATCATTCTGGCCCCGGGCGTACAGAAATTTGGAGAGGATGCCGCCATCGATGCGCTGATTCGCAAGTACGGTTATCGCGGAACTCCGGCGACGCTCGAAGCGGTCGGCGGCAATGCCGATCTGGCTGACGACTTGAGCGCCGCTGCTCATCTCATTCACGGTTCCTCTGAGGGTCGCTTCACGATCCGGTGGTGTCCTGGGCATCTCAGCAAAGAAGAAGTCGAAGGTGTGGGCTTTGAGTACGGTAACTTGAAAAACATGCTAACGCGCTACAACCCGCAAGAGCTTCTTCACGGATTCAACCGGATTAACGGCGAAGAGGTCTTCTTCATTCCGAATCCGGGATTAGGGCTGTGGGCCTACCGCGGTAAATTATGCAGGGAGGCGGAGCGCGTGCCGACAGCGCAGCAGAGTGAACGATAGAGCGCATTCGCAGTAACGGAGGTTAGTGGATGGGATACACACGACGTGGAGTGCTCGCGGGCTTGGGCCTGGCAGGGCTGGGGGCAATGATGCCGCCGCTGATCATGCCGCCGCTGATCAAGCGATCCGCGGCCTTCTCGCCAATGAATCCGTTGGTGGCGGACACACCCACATGTCCGTTCCGACTGGCTGTCATCAATGATGAGATCACACAGGACTTTGAGAAGGCATGCCAGATCGTATGCCGCGATTTCGGTTTGCATTGGATCGAGCTGCGGTCGATGTGGAACAAGAATGTGACCGAACTCGATGCCAAGCAGGTCGGAGATGCGCGGAAAATCCTCGAGGAATACAAACTCCGAGTTACCGATATCGCGAGTCCGCTTTTCAAGACGGATTGGCCTGGGGCTCCGCGCTCATCGCAGAGCGAAACGCGCGACCAGTTCCATGCGGATTTCGATGCCGGCGCACAGGATAAATTGCTCGAGCGCTGCATCTCCCTTTGCAAGTCTTTTGACACTGACAGAATTCGCTGTTTCGACTACTGGCGACTGGATGATCAGAAGCCCTATCGTGCGGCGATCAACGCCAAACTGCAGAAGGCCGCGGAGCGTTGCGCCGGGGAAAACATCATCCTTCTGCTCGAGAACGAGATGTCATGCAACACAGCGACAGGGGAAGAGTCGGCTGCGGTGCTGAAGGCAATTCCGAACAAGAATTTCATGTTGAACTGGGATCCGGGAAATGCCGCAGCAATAGGAGGTACGCCATATCCAGGCGGATATGAGTTGCTGCCCAGAGACCGCATCGGACACTGCCATTGCAAGGATGTGGTGAGCAAGCCCGATCACAAATACGATTGGGCTCCGGTTGGCGGCGGCATCGTGGATTGGGTTGGACAACTTAAAGCACTGAAGCGTGACGGCTTCCGTTACGGGCTGAGTCTCGAGACACACTGGCGGGGGGCAGGCACGCCCGAGGCGTCCACGCGAATTAGCATGGATGGACTTAAGAAGACGCTGACCGGAGCTGGAATTTCCTGCTGATCGGAAGCGTCTTGTCGGTTGCGATCGATCTAAGGAGAAATCATGGTTACACGACGCGAGTTTCTCGATGCACTTGCTGTGGGCGCGGCCGGACTGGCCGTGGGAACTACGGCGAGAAGCTATGCCCAGATCATGGGTTCGAATGACCGGCTCAGCTTTGCAGTGATTGGTCTGAACGGGCGCGGCTATGCGCATCTGTCCGCGCTGAAGGCGAACAAGAGCACCGCCCGCATTTCGCATGTCTGCGATGTGGACAGCAACATTCTCAAGAAGTTCGCCGACTCTGCGCAGCGGGAAATGGGCGAGGCGCCGGCCGTGGAAAAAGACTTTCGCAAGATTCTCGAAATGAAAAACGTGGACGCGATTACCATCGCTACGCCTGACCATTGGCACGCCCCGATGGCCATCGCCGGCTTGCAGGCGGGCAAGCACGTCTATGTGGAGAAGCCATGCAGCCACAATCCGGCAGAGGGCGAGACGTTGGTGCAGGCGCAGCAAAAGTACGGCAAGCTGGTGCAGATGGGAACACAGCAGCGCTCTTCCCCACACACCATTGAGATCGTCGGCAAAATTCGCGAGGGCATTATCGGCAGGCCGTATTTAGCAAAAGCCTGGTACGTCAACACCAGGAAGTCGATCGGCGTAGGCAAGGAAGTGCCTGTGCCTCCGCAGCTTGATTGGGACTTGTGGCAGGGCCCAGCACCGCGCCGTCCTTACAAAGACAATGTGCATCCCTACAACTGGCACTGGTTCAGAATTTATGGGACTGGCGAAACCCTCAACAACGGCACCCACGAGGTCGATGTCTGCCGCTGGGCGCTGGGGGTCGATTATCCAGAGCGCGTTACTTCATCGGGGGGCAGATACCATTTCAAGGACGATTGGCAGTTTTACGACACTCTGGTAACAAACTTCGAGTACAAAGACGAAATGATTTCGTGGGAGGGAAAAAGCTGCGAAGGAATGAAGTATTACGGACGCGATCGTGGATCGACGATCATGGGAACCACTGGCACGGTGTTGGTCGACCGCGATGGCTACGAAATATACGACCTCAAAGGGAATAAGACGAACGAATTCAAGACTGGCGGAGCCACTGAATCCTCCGACTTGCTGGGCCGCGATTCCATGACTGATGCGCACTTTGCGAACTTCATCGCGGCAATCCGCAAAGGAGAGAAGCTCAACGCCCCAATCTCGGTTGGCAACGTCGCGGTTACGATGCTTCAGCTTTCGAACATCGCATGGGAAGTCAACCGCGAATTGCATCTCG
Source organism: Candidatus Acidiferrales bacterium (assembly GCA_035603655.1). GTDB lineage: Bacteria > Acidobacteriota > Terriglobia > Terriglobales > Acidobacteriaceae > Sulfotelmatobacter. The sequence continues at coordinate 9,451 of DATNKA010000478.1, forward strand.
CTACGAAAGACGGACGAATCCAGGGCGATCCGGAAGCGATGAAGATGTGGGGGCGCGAGTACGAGAAGGGCTGGGCGCCGCATGTCTAACGATCTGCCGATCAGGAAAAATGCTTTCTCGCGCCGCGATTTCATTCGCTCCGGCGCGCTGATCGCCGCAGCGTGCGGGGCTTCCCAGAAGATCTCAGCGCTGGGTCAAGCCCCATCCTCGCCCGACGAAACACCACCAATTCGCTGGGGCCTCGCGAGCTACACATTCCGTAACTTCAGCCGCGCCCAGCTGATCGGCTTCATGAAACAGCTTAATGTGTTGGCGTTGAATGCGAAGGACGTCAAAGATCATCTGCCGATCGATCCCCGGGAAGAAGCCGCCGCGCTCGCGGACTACGCTGCGGCGGGCATCAAGCTTCACGCCGCCGGCGCCATCTACTTCGCCAAAGATGAAGATGCGGACATCCGATCCAAATTCGAATACTGCAAGAGAGCGCGTATTCCTGTCATTGTCGCCGGCGATCCGACGCCTGAAACTCTGCCTCGAATGGAGAAGTTCGTAAAGGAGTACGCCATCCGCATCGCGATTCACAATCACGGTCCTGAGGATAAGTTGTGGCATTCGCCGCTGGACGTATTGAAAGCGGTGAAGAGTATGGATCCGCGCATCGGATGCTGCATCGATGTCGGGCATACGGTTCGCGCCGGCACGGACGTGGTGCAGGCTATCCACGACGCCGGCCCGAGACTGTTCAATGTACACATGAAGGACCTCACGAACTTCGAGAGCAAGGAGAGCCAGGTCGCCGTGGGGGATGGCATTATGCCAGTGCGAAAGATGTTTGAAGCCCTCATCGCAATAAAGTATCCCGGCTTCGTCGATCTGGAGTATGAGATTCGTCCCGATGATCCGATGCCAGGCGTTATTGCCAGCTTCGCCTATATGCGAGGCGTCCTGGCGGGGATGGGGTTCACGCCGAGGGTCTGAGGCTCGCATCGCTTTCCCGGCTGGTTCATCTAATTCGCATGAGCAACGGTAGCAACGGTTTGGCGGTCGCAGTACTGGACCTTGTGAGCCTGCGAGCAGGCGAGTCCGTGGGCAGCGCCATTGCCCGCTCGGTGAATCTGGCGCAACACGTGGAACGCTTGGGATACAAGCGTTACTGGCTGGCGGAGCACCACGCCATTGCTGGATTGGCATGTTCGGCCACGCCGGTGCTGATCGGGCATGTGGCAGGAGCGACAAAAACCATTCGCGTGGGCAGTGGGGGAGTGATGCTGCCGAATCACGCGCCGTTAGTGGTGGCGGAACAGTTCGGAACGCTTGAGGCGTTGTACCCGGGACGGATCGATCTGGGCCTGGGACGGGCTCCGGGCGGCGACGCCCCGACGATGCGGGCGCTCAGACGCGGCTTGCGGCAGACCGGAGACGATTTTCCGGAACTGCTGGAGGAATTGACGGCCTATCTTGGACCAGAAGAGCCGGGGCAGGCTGTGAAAGCGTTTCCGGGACAAGGCAGCAACGTTCCGATCACGTTGTTAGGCTCGAGTGGCTTCAGTGCACGACTGGCAGGAATATTGGGCTTGCCGTTTGCCTTCGCTGCCCACTTCGCTCCCGAATATCTGTATGCGGCTGCGCAGCTTTACCGTGAATGCTTCCGGCCAAGCGAGGTTTTGCAGAAACCCTACCTGATGGTAGCGGTACAGGTGATTGCGGCCGAGACCGATGCAGGCGCCCGTCGGTTATTCACGACGTCACAGCAGCGCTTTCTACAGCTGATCCGAAATCAGCCAGTGGAATTGCTGCCTCCGGTCGATTCCATGGAGCCGCTATGGCAGGCCTGGGAGCAGGAGGCGGTCGAGGGCAAGCTCCGTGCTGCGATTGTAGGATCGAATGCAACTGTGAAAGCAGGACTGGAGAAGTTGGCCGGCGATACAGAGGCTAACGAGGTGATTGTTGTGACCGATACGTACGAGCATTCGGACCGGCTCGCTTCCTATCGACGCGTAGCCGATATTGCCGCAACCATCGAAGTGAGGTCAACCCAGAGTCTCGGAGTTTGAAAACGGACCGACATGCCGCTGATCGGTTCGGGCTTATTTTCGGTTCAAGCTTATTTATTGAGTGTTGAAATACCCAGCTTTTGCGCCACAACTTTCGGGAAGCTGAGCCATCACGCGTGCCAGGCGCTTCCTTAGTATGCGCCAGCGGCCTACCCTGGTAATCGCCTTCCGGCAGCAGGCCGAGCTGTTTCCGATATAACTTGTATTCATGCAGATTTTCAGCCAT
>DATNKA010000479.1:0-7346 GCA_035603655.1 Candidatus Acidiferrales bacterium
TCTTGCAGCCGGAAGTCCAGCCGGATCTGACTCTTGTCTCCCTCTCCGACCACGGCATAGGAGCCGGTCGTGACGAAATCGGTGTCGAGGTTCGCCCGCAGCCGCGGCAAAGAGTCCTTCGGCATATCGCTCAGGCTCCAGGGGACGTCATGGCTCGCCCGCGCAATCTGCTCGCCCGAGACCAGGCGCAACTGTCCGCCCGATGCGAGTTCGGCGCTGAACATCTCCGCCAGCGCGGTGGAAAGCCAAGCCTTGTCCGGCCGATCCGTAAGATTCTTGAAGCCGAGCACAGCCACCGACGGCCGCGTCTTCACCGCTGGTGGGGCGGCGGAGCGAAGGCCACCAAAGACTGCCTCCCGATGGCGGACGAAGAAAATTGCCAGGAGAACCAAGACGGAAGCAATGCCTCCGAAGAGTGAAACTTTCCAGTTCTGCGCTCCGAGAAAACCGTGCCAGGCGGAAATCGCCGAGCGCGATCCCAATCGCACCGCACGCAGATCCGCGGCCAACTCGCGCGGAGTCTGGTATCGCTCGTCGGGTTTCTTGCGCAGCGTCTTGGCGACAATTTGTGCCAGCGGCGGGGGGATGGAGTGTCTGAGTTTGCCGAGCGGCGTCGCCTCCTGCTGCACGATTTGCATGGCGATGACCGTAGGAGTTGCTCCGTGAAAAGGATGGCGACCTCCCAGCATTTCGTAAAAAACCACGCCGAGAGAAAAGATGTCGGCTGGAAAATCGGGTAGACTTCCCATCAGGACTTCCGGCGCCATGTAACTCGGGGTCCCGCCGACGGAGGCGAACGAAGACAGTGCCTGTGTAGTTGCGGTGTTGGTCACGCCGGCGGCGGCCAGGCGCCGGGCGACGCCGAAGTCGAGCAACTTTACCTGCCCAGAGTCGGTAAGCATCACGTTCTCGGGCTTGATGTCGCCGTGCAGAATGCCGCGCTCGTGCGCGGCTGTGAGCGCATCGGCGCACTGAATCGCGATTTCGAAAAAATGATTGACGTTGATCGCCTGATTCAGGCGTTGTCGTAGCGTTTGACCCCCAACGTACTCCATGACGAGGAAGACTTCCCCGTCTTGTTCCAGGACGTCATAAACGCTGGCGATATTGGGATGGTTCAGCGCCGAAAGGCGCCGTCCCTCGTGCAGCAGGCGAGACGCCTCCGCGGGATCGCCGGTTCCGCTGGCTGAAACCCGCTTGATTGCGACCGTACGTCGCAGCTTTGGATCTTCCGCACGCCACACCTCTCCCATGCCGCCGGCGCCAAGGCGAGCGACAACTTGCAGACGCCCGAGGACCGTGCCACTCAAATCGGGTCGCGGGGCGGTAGTCAGTGTGCGGTCGAGCGTCTCGTCCATAGAAAATGCACAAGAGACGACGGTAGGGGGGCGTCGCTAAGCCCGCAATTCTACACCACCCCAAGAATGCCAGCGAAATAATCATTTGAGGATAAACTGGGGGCATAAACTGGGGACAGGAAGATGTGAAGAAATAGGGTTTTGCTTTGCAGTTTTGTTGAAGATTTGCCATCGCGTTGTTCACCCGCCGGAACGATAGGTGACGGGGATCTCTTCAAATTCTCGGGCGCCCGCGGCCTCGATGGTGTCGCCCCGTTTGGGTTGCCGTGCCGCTCAGGTGCGGCTCCTGATCGAGTTGATCGAGCTTTCTCTTCTGATCGTCGTTCACGATCTCGCGGATCTTTCTGTCGGCCCTGTAGCGACAGGCCCTCACAGGTCCAGGCGGAGGCTGTTGTCCTGCTCGACGTAGCTCTCCACCAGTATTTATCGCGGCATCTTTTGGCGAGAGCATTCGGTATTATAATTCCGTGCAGTTATGTACACAGTTAAGTACAGGGATTTCCAACATCGAACCTACGGCCGAATCCTCGGAGGGAATCATGCCTATAAGCGATTTTCTGCTGCCAGAGCTTGACCACGAAATCAAAAAGACGCACACCGCGCTCGAAAGGGTTCCGCTCGGCAAGAAGGACTTTGCCCCCCATGCCAAGTCGATGCCTCTGGGCAAACTCGCGCCTCACGTGGCGCAGCTTCCCAGCTTCGGTATCACCGTGTTGACCACACCCGAGCTCGACTTTTCCAAGGGCAGCATCACGCCGCTGCCGTTCGAGTCTTCCGCTCAACTGGTGAAAGCCTTCGACGAAGGTGCGGCCAAAGTTCGCGCCGCTCTACAAGCGACGCCAGATAACGCATGGCAGGAAAACTGGAAGCTCAGTTTTCAGGGCAAGTCCATTTTCGAAGGACCACGATTTCTCGCTTACCGGGAAATGTTTTTGAATCACCTGGTCCATCATCGCGCCCAGCTAGGCGTCTATCTGAGGTTGAATGACGAGCCTGTGCCTGCGACCTACGGCCCGTCGGCAGATGACAGGATGGGGTTTTGAATCACGCTTGGAGTTGCGTTTTATAAGAACCTTTCACTCGGTACGCCCATGCGAGGGGAAACCCGGCGCGCATAACCCCGCATAACAATGACCGGAGCTATCTCCTGTAATTCAGCGCCTGCAATCCCAAAAACCTCGCTCCATTCCCCAGCTCTTCTTCAATCCGCAATAGTTGGTTGTACTTCGCGACGCGATCGGTGCGGGACGCTGATCCGGTCTTGATCTGGCCAGCTCCCGTCGCCACCGCCAAGTCCGCGATGAACGTGTCTTCGGTCTCCCCCGAGCGATGCGAGATGATTGAGGTGTATCCGTTTCTCCGCGCCAGATCGATCGCATCCAAAGTTTCGCTGACCGTCCCAATCTGGTTGACCTTGATTAAGATCGAGTTGGCCACGCCTTTGTCGATTCCTTCCTGCAGAAATTGAACGTTGGTCACAAACAAGTCGTCGCCCACCAGTTGAATCTTTCCCCCGAGCTCTTTGGTCAGGTTCTGCCAGCCATCCCAGTCCTCCTCGGAGAGCCCGTCCTCCAGGGAAACGATGGGATAATCTTTTGCCCACTTGGCCCAGAACTTCACCATGTCGTCGGAGCTCTTGGCGGATTTGTCGGACTTCTTGAAGACGTACTTCCCGTCCTGATAGAACTCGCTGGCTGCGGGATCAAGCGCGATGGCGATCTCTTCTCCCGGTTTGTAGCCAGCTTGCTCAATCGCCTCCAGCACAACTTCAATGGCCTCGACGTTCGACTTCACTGATGGCGCAAAGCCGCCTTCATCCCCCACCGCGGTGTTGTAACCGCGTTTCTTCAGCACACCCTTGAGCGTGTGGAAAACCTCCACGCCCCAGCGCAATGCTTCCGAAAACGAAGGCGCGCCCACCGGCATCACCATAAATTCCTGGAAGTCGACATTGTTGTCGGCATGCGCTCCCCCGTTAAGGATGTTCATCATGGGCGTGGGCAAGGTATTTGCGCCCGCACCGCCGAGATAGCGGTAGAGCGGTGTGTCGAGACTCTGGGCCGAAGCGCGCGCCGCCGCCATGGACACCGCTAAAATTGCATTCGCGCCCAGCCGCGCTTTGGTCTCGGTGCCATCCAGTTCGATCATCCTGGCGTCGAGCCCTCGCTGATCGAACGCATCCCAGTTCGCCAGCGCCTCTGCAATTTCGCCGTTTACGTTCTCGACCGCCTTGAGCACGCCTTTGCCCATGAATCGGTTTGTATCTCCGTCGCGGAGTTCCACCGCCTCATGCTCGCCCGTGGACGCGCCGCTGGGAACGATCGCTCGGCTCATAGATCCGTTGTCCAGAAACACTTCCGCTTCCACCGTAGGATTGCCGCGCGAATCCAGAACTTCTCGTGCATGAATTGCTGCAATATTCGACATGAATAATTCCACCTTCTCCGGATTATTAGGTTGAGTCCTCAGGGTATGGTCGTATGGTCGAAAAATGCTCTCGCGTAACTCGCTTGCCAACTCCGGTATTGCCTTTTCCCACGACTGGGTTTACAAAACTCACGATTATAGCGGATGGCAGATTACCGAAATGTGACGGCGCCTGCGCTCGATTAAGATTACCGATCAGAAGCGCACCGCCGAACCCTTATCTTCGCTGGTTCCCGACGCCCTGCCCCATATTGTCCCCGGCCTCACGCTGGTCTAGAGTCGAAAGCAACAAATGGGATATCTTAAAGGCGCAAGACCTGTGGAGGAGTTATGAAGAAGTGGACAGTTCTACCCTGCATCTTGCTGATGGCAGCGCTGACTGTGGCTCAGTCCAGTGCGCCCGTACCGGCCGGCACCGCTCTGATGGTCAAGCTGGAAACTACTCTCGCCACCTTCTCCAACAAGCCCGGTGATCCTTTTCAGGCACGCTTGACCCACGCTGTCGTGATCAACAGCAAAACTGTGATTCCTGCTGGAGCCATGATCGAAGGCCGTGTCACCAAGGTGGCCGAACCGCGTCGCATCTCGGGCAAGCCAACCATCGGAATTCTGCCCGAAGCCCTGATCCTGCCCAGCGGCGAGCGTTGCTTCCTGGACGCAACCTTGGTCGATACCGATATCCGCGGCACCGACGTAAATCAGGAAGGCGAATTCAAAGGCTTTGGGCATGACCGCCGCGACCAGCTGGAAACCGGTGGCGGCACCGCCGGAGGCATGCTGATCGGCGGTCTCATCGGTGGTCCGCCGGGAATCCTGATCGGCGGCGCCGTTGGCGCCGGCTCAACCGGAGCACACTGGCTCAGCAAACGTCGTTCGGCTACTATGCCGGCCGGAACCACTCTGACCCTCGAACTCAATCGTCCGATGGCGATGACTCCTGCAGTGGCGACCGCAGGACAATAGCTCAATCTGCGTTACCCGGGTAAAGGCCGGAACCGGACGCGAGGGTCCGGTTTTTCATGCCGACTCCGTCAACCTTCATGTGAATCCACCCGGGAGTCTTGCCGTCTAGCCCGATGTTTTGTAATCGCAGGCAGTGCGGCAAGGCTCGCAGTACATCAGTCCATCCTGGCAGATTCGGACTTCAAGCACAGTCTGGCAGAGACAACAGAATTTGTCGCACTCGCAACTTTCTTCCGGCATTTCGCATTGTGCGCAACGAACTTTGGCGTGACCGCTTCCGACTGACATAGCAACAATGTAGCTCTGACCCGCAGGACAGGAAACGTGCCGTTAGTAACCCGCAGGCCATTTATAATCCTTGATTCAGCGTCCACGTCTATCTCTCACAATAAGGACTCAGTTTTGCTCGACTTTCTAGGCGATCTTCGAAGAACTCACATGTGCGGGGCCCTGCGCCCCTGCGACGCAGGCAAAAAAGCTGTCCTCATGGGATGGGTCAACCGCCGCCGCGACCACGGCAACCTCCTTTTCGTCGATCTCCGCGACCGCACTGGCGTAGCCCAGATTGTCTTCAACGCCGAGCGCGACGCCGCCATCCATGATAAAGCCGGCGCCCTGCGCAACGAGTACGTCATCGCTGTCACCGGCACCGTGAAACTTCGCGACGCCAATACCATAAACAAAAATATGCCTACCGGCGAAGTGGAGCTGGTCGCCGAAGAATTGCGCATCCTCAACGAATCGAAGCTTCCGCCATTCCTTCCGTCGGACACCGCCCTCACCAACGAAGAGACGCGCCTGAAATATCGCTACATCGATCTCCGCCGCGACGTCATGCAGTTCAACATCGAGACTCGCCACAAAGTTGCGAAGGCCATCCGCGATTATCTTTCCGACCAGGGATTCTTCGAGATCGAAACTCCCTTCATGACCCGCTCCACGCCCGAGGGGGCCCGCGACTATCTCGTCCCCAGCCGCGTGCAGCCCGGGACCTTTTACGCCCTGCCGCAGTCGCCGCAGCTCTTCAAACAAATTCTGATGATTTCCGGCTTCGACAAATACTTCCAGATCGTCCGCTGCTTCCGCGACGAAGACCTGCGCGCCGACCGTCAACCCGAATTCACCCAGATCGATCTTGAAATGTCGTACCCGCAGCCCGAGCGCGTGTGGGAAGTTGTCGAAGGATTTCTCACTGCCGCCTTCCGCGCCGCCGGCTCCGAAATCAAAGCGCCATTCCCCCGCATGGATTACGACGACGCCATCCGCCTCTACGGCATCGACAAGCCAGACCTGCGCCTGCCCGCCTTCACCGACGTGAGCGAATGTTTTACGCCAGAAAATTTGCAAGAGCTCGCCATCAATCCAGATCTCCCCCTGATCGCAATCCGCACCCCGAAAGTCGGCGAACTCTCGCGCAAAGAGCGTGACGACATCAAGCCCATGTTTCACTCCAAAGGTGGAGCAAAGATTTTCGAAGACTTCAAACGCATCGCGAACAAGTTTCCCGAGGCTGCCGCCGCCATCGCGAAGAAAACTGCCATGGAGGACAACGACCTGATCGTGCTGGTGGTCGCTTCTGCACAAGCCGGCTCCCCTCAAGCGGGTCCGCAGGCTGCCGTGCCCTCGCAGCGCAAAGTCACTCCGCAGGAACTGGCAATCTACGCCTCCGCTGGCTTGCTGCGCCTGGCCTTGGCGCAAAAGTATTCCGATCGCCACGGCATTTTCAAAAAGACCGGCGACCCCGCCAAAGATTTCCGTTTCCTCTGGGTGACGAATTTCCCTATGTTCGAATGGGACGAAGCCGACAAGCGCTGGAACGCCGCCCATCATCCCTTCACCTCGCCCCATGAAGAAGACATGCCGAAGCTCGAGTCCGGCGTCGAGTCGTTGAACGACCCGCAATCCCCGCTAAGCTCGATCCGCGCCCTGGCCTATGATGTCGTCCTGAACGGCACTGAACTCGGCTCTGGCTCTATCCGTATCCATCGCCAGGATGTGCAGAGCCGCATCTTCCGCGCCCTTGGCATGACCGAAGAAGAAGCCCGCGCCCGTTTCGGATTTTTCCTCGAAGCCCTCGAATACGGGACCCCTCCGCACGGCGGCATCGCCCTCGGCCTCGACCGCATCGTCATGATTCTCGCCGGAGCCGAAAGCCTTCGCGAAGTAATCCCCTTCCCCAAAACTGCCCGCGCCGTAGACCTAATGGTCGACGCCCCCACGCCTGTCGGCGATTCGCAACTGCGGGATTTGGGAATTGCGATAAGAACTAAAAGCTAGAACCGATTCCTGTATCTGCCCCCGGGGAAAAAATAGTTCTTGGTGGCGAGTGGCTGTTGCCATGTGCAGTAGCGTTTCGCTGGGGAGCGCCCTTCGCTTCTGGCCAGCGCGGCGCTTTCAGCACTGCGATTCAGGCGGCTTCAAATCAGCAGCTTTTCGATTTAGAGCCCAGACCATAGCAAAATCCTTAGCGCACATAACTCAGCAGGGCTTTAGTTCCCATTTCCCATTCCGGCACCGAGGTCAACGGAGTTCCTACCCCGCCCACTGCCGGCAGGCCCAAAGTTTCCTCGAACCCAACGCAGCCGTCTCTCCCCGCCA
>DATNKA010000480.1:0-2581 GCA_035603655.1 Candidatus Acidiferrales bacterium
GAGCGTTTGCCGGCATCTCTCTAGAAGGATCAACCATTCGTCCCGATAATGGCGCCAATAAGAAGATTTACGGCAGGGAAGTTCCGGCCAGGGATATCGTGCTGTCCGGCCATGTCGCTATCCCGCCAACAGCGGCGAAAATGATTTCCACACTCGATGCCAGGACCCCAAGACATAAGTCTTGATCGAGGACGAATGGCATTTCCTGGGTTTGCAGATTCTCTGTTGTATTCGCGGTTTGTTTACAACAATAAGCAGACCAGATCTGCAATGCAACTAATCGCGATTCGCAGTTTTCAAACCATTCGCCAAAGCACTTGCAGAAAAATCTAGGATGAATTCTATGGTTTTTGAGGGGTTCAGAGGTTCTGGATGCCTGATAACGTGTCGCGATAGCAAGCGACTAAGGAGAAAACGAACATCCGGAGCAGTTGCGTTCCTCGCAAGGGTTTTGGTGAAGAGTCAGAGGTGACTCGGTTTCGTTCCAACCACCTGAAGTGCCACGCTCCTAGTCCCCGTCAGCCGCACTTTGGCAAGTACCTTGCTGAGGGATCAATCATCGCAGTGGCACGACACGGGTTCCATGTGGATGAGTTGTGAGATTTGGATAGTGACGAACAAACTGAGATTCTGAGATTCGGTCCGATATTACTGAAGCCGAATTAAGGGGAAACAATTGCAATCCCGTGGCTCAACCAAATGGCACCCCCGGGGCTCGCAGATTCTGGTTTGCGTCTGTTGTACAGCGGCAGCTTTTGCGGACCCCGCTCCGCCCTTGAGCCCGACGAATATTTTCGCTCCCGCTTCGACGCCGGCGAAGTCAATCTTTGGACTGTCTCTGTTTGTGCTCGCGGTGACCGGCGCCATTTTCTTGATCGTCTTCACCTTACTGCTTTACTCCGTCGTGAAGTTCAGAAAGCGAAAGAGTGACGATGGACGCGAACCTCCGCAAGTCTACGGCAGCAATCAGGTGGAACTGGCATGGACCATTATTCCTATTCTCATCGTCCTTGCTTTGTTCATGGCGACCGCGCGGGTGATCGCAAGTGTGCAGAAGCAAGCACGACTCGACAACGCGATCGAAGTCGTTGCCATCGGCCATCAGTTCTGGTGGGAATACCGCTATCCAGGGTTTGGGGTCGTGACTGCGAACGAATTGCACGTGCCGGTTAGCGATGACCATCACCCGACGCCGACCTTCATCAAGTTACTCTCCGCTGATACCGACCACAGCTTCTGGGTCCCGCGCCTTGCGGGCAAGACCGATTTGATTCCTAACCATCCGAACAGCATGTGGATCGATCCCCATGAGGCGGGAGTTTATCTGGGCCAGTGCGCTCAGTATTGCGGGACGCAGCACGCCAAGATGCTGCTGCGCGTCTACGTTCAGCCACGTGCTGACTTCGATCGCTGGATTCAGGGCCAACGCCAGTCGGCAACCGAGAGTAGCGCTGCTTCCCAAGGACAACGAATATTCGAAACGACATCCTGCATCAAGTGTCACACCGTGGCGGGCACCGTGGCCAATGGCCATTTCGGCCCAGACCTTACACACCTGATGAGCCGAGAAACCATCGCAGCGGGTGCGGCGAAGAACACACCAGAGAACCTCCGGCAATGGATCTTGAATCCTGACACCATCAAACCTGGCTCCCTGATGCCAGCAATGCAGTTGAGTGATCAGGATCTGGATGCGCTCACCGCCTACCTGGGGACGCTTCGCTAATGCCATGAGGAGAAGGTCCAATGTCGACTGAGTCCATGGCATGGCCGAGCACGACCGCGGAATCTCGCCCGTTCATCGATCAGTTGCACGAATGGGCTACGACGGTCGATCACAAGCGGCTGGGCATCCTCTACATCGTCTATGCCCTGGTGTTTCTCGTGATTGGCGGGATCGAAGCGACCGTAATTCGAATTCAACTTATCCGTCCGCATAACAATTTTGTTTCTCCCCAGGTCTTCAACCGGATGTTCACGATGCATGTCACCACCATGATTTTCTTTGTGGTCATGCCCGTTTTGTTCGGATTCGCCAACTACCTGATCCCGCTCATGATTGGTGCGCGGGACATGGCGTTTCCGCGTCTGAATGCTTTTAGTTTCTGGATGACCGCTTTCGGCGGCCTGCTTCTCTACTTCAGCCTGGTAGGAGCCAACGGACTATACGGAGCGGGTAACGCTCCCGACGTCGGATGGTTTGCCTACGCACCACTCACTTCGCAGACTTTTTCCTTGGGGCACAGCACCGATTTCTGGACTCTAGCACTGCTGGTCTCCGGCTTTGGCAGCATCGGTACAGCGATCAATATCGTGGCTACCATTCTCTGCCTGCGTTGTCCCGGAATGACGCTCGCCAAAATGCCGTTGTTCGCCTGGCTCAACCTGGTGATGGCCGGCCTGGTCATACTTGCCGTCAGTCCGCTGACGGCGGCGCAGATTATGTTGCTGCTCGACCGCTATCTAGGCGCACATTTCTTCGACACCCAGGCGGGAGGTTCTGCGGTGATCTGGATGCATTTCTTCTGGATTTTCGGACATCCCGAAGTCTATGTTCTTGTCCTGCCGGCCTTCGCCTTCG
>DATNKA010000481.1:0-7408 GCA_035603655.1 Candidatus Acidiferrales bacterium
ATACAAGCCCCACCCGGAAGTCAGCCGCTTTGGGCCCGTAGCCCACGTTTTGGCGAATGGCAGCTCCCAACCTCCGCTGAGTGCAAATCTTTGCCGGAGATCAAAATCGGAATTGCCGTAGAACTGGTTGTGGTTGTAATAAGGAATGGAAGTAACCCGCGAATTGAATCCCGTTCCGTTGTCCAGGTTGTGAGACCAGGTGTAGGCGGCCGTAAAAAACACATTTCCGATAAAGCGCACATCCTGTGCTCTCTTGGTCAGGCTCGTAAGCAAGCCGCTGTAATTCGAGTGGTTGAGGCCATCGAAGGTTGGGGCAAACCCGAAGGTGTTGGGATCTGCATTTGGATTTGAAGCCAGAAGTTGCTGGTTCAGAACACGTGTGCTGGTTCCGAGAATCATGGGGTTTTGGTCAACCCAGGTAAGGAGTTTGTGCGAGGAACTTCCCGCATACCCGATCTCAGCCATCAGCCCGTTTGCCAGTTGACGCTGGATGCTCAGGTTGTATTGATAGATGTAGGGCGTCTTGAGGTGAATATTCACGAAGTTATTGCCTGCTCCGAGACCCGGGGTGAACCCGGCATTCGCAAAATTGACGTTCGAAGGTGGAGGTATCTGCGAAGGGAACGGATCGACTTGGCCAGCGGTCTCGTAGGGGCGTGAGAGTACTGGATTGACCGCGTTCGCGGGAATCTGAGTAGGGTCAAAAGTAAAATCTGTTCCTCCGGCCCAGGGCGCCTCGTCGGTGGCCCAATCTGACATCCAGCCGTTCAGGGTGTCAAAGAACAAGCCTCCGCCGCCACGAATACTGGTTTTTCCATCTCCGAAGGGATCCCACGCGATTCCGATGCGCGGAGAAAAATTCGTATGGTCGGGGAAATACCAGCCTCGCGGAGCTCCCGGATCGCCGGGAACCAGGAACCCAAGCGGCGCTCCCGGAAATTTTACCGACTGCACGCCCGGGACAATGCTGAAACTGTATCCATGGGTATCAGTTTCGGGGCTGGTGTACTCGTAGCGAAGCCCGTAGGTTACGGTCAGGCGCGGCGTTGCTTTCCATTCGTCCTGGGCGAAGGCTGCATATTGTTTTTGGTGCTCATTGCTGGGCGCTTTTGAGTATTCACTAAACTCGTCGGACGCTCCGAACAAAAAATCCGCCAGATCATTTCCGGAACCTATTCCAAAGGGCCCCGAGAAGTAGAAGATCCCATTGGTCTGATAGGCGTAGATCGAGTTCTCTTGCATGATCCCGAAGCGGCCGCCAAACTTGTAGGTATGATGCCCGCGATTCCAAGTCAGCGTATCGGATATCGCGTAGTTGTTGTCGGCCTTCCAGGCAACATTTGGATTAAACCCCACATTCATGCCGCTGGCGAAGGCCAGCGACGGCGGTCCGAAGGGATCGTCTGACTGTATATTGACGCCCAATTGCGCTGGCGTAGGCAGGTGACTATTGGGCAGAGCGGTTTGTTCAAAACGCTGCGCAGTAACCAGCACCTCATTCAACGTGGAAAGTGAAATGGTTTTTGTGTAGGCGATATTGCCGAAGTAGTCCCAGGTCGTAGTGGCGGACGTGAAACCGGGGATATTGGCTCCGAAGAATGGGTTGAGAACGGGCTCCTTGTTGGAGCCGACGGAGAGCGAAATGTGATCATTTTTGGTGGCGTAGAAGTCGAACTTGCCCACGTACTGATTCACATTGTCTTTTTGGGCGCCTTGCGGAAAGACTTGCCCGTTGGGTGAGGTTGGAATAATGCCGGCTGTGATATAGCTCTGTGCCACCGGATTGATCCTCGTAGGATCGATGATTGCCTGCAGTTGTTTGGTTGGGTCGGACTGGTAATACGGATGAGCCTGAAGGAACGCGACCACTCCTGGATCGGGGCCGGCGCCCTGAAAATTTGAGAAGTCCCCTCCCAATTCAGCCGGGGTGTAGGTGGTGACAAATCCTTGGTTGACGGTTGCCGTTTGGCGCTGCCCCTGGTAGCCGAAAAAGAAGAAGAACCGGTCCTTACCGTTCAGCCATTTGCCAAGCGTAATTGGGCCGCCAATCACGCCTCCAAACTGATTGCGCTTGAGCACCTGGCGCGGATTTCCCAGTTCGTTGTCGATGTAGTCGTTGGCGTTGAATGCGTCATTCCTCAGGTATTCAAATAGGCTTCCGTGCAAGCCGTTGGTCCCCGACTTGAGGACCACGCTGATGGTGCCGCCTCCGTTCCGGCCATATTCGGCGGTGTAGTTATTCTCAAGAAGTTTGAACTCTTCCACAGCCTCGGGATTGGGATTGAATACTACCTGGTTGCTTGTGGTCCGATTATTCATGCCGCCATCGAGCAGGTACGTTATGGCGTCGCCACGGCCGCCCGCCACGCTGATGCCCCCGAGTCCGGTTTCGGTCGAGCCGCCGTTGCTCGTACCGTACGTCCCTATGTCATCGGCGATGGGAACGACGCCAGGCTGGGTCAGTGCAAGGTCAAGAGTATTGCGTCCGTTAAGAGGAAGGTCCTGAATAGCTTTGCCGGTGACCGTTCCGCCGATCGTAGGATCTACTGTCTCGACCTGGGCAGCCTGCGATTGCACTTCGACGGTTTCATTGGCAGCTCCCACCTTCAAGCGAATGTCGATACGCAGCGCCTGGTTGATGGTGAGCTCCTGAGCTTCGGTCGTGGCCTTGGCGAAGCCGCGGTTCTCGACCGTCACCTTGTACATGCCAATAGGCACGTCGAGCACCTGGTAGCTCCCCTTGCCATCGGTCAGTGTGTTCCAGCTCACATTGGTACCAAGGTTGGTCACGGTCACCTTGGCACCCGTAACTGCCGCTCCCTGAGGATCGGTGACGATGCCGATGACTCGCCCGTTGGTGTCTTGTGCCCAAACGGAAACCCCGAAGATCAAAACGGCGAGAGACAGAGTGATTGCCGGCCCCCGCGTGCAGGGTGAGCAGGAAAGACGCTTGCAGCTTCGCAGTGCCATACAATGCCCTCCGGCAGAAATCGAATTGTCTTACCGGTGCGGATCGCAGAGACAGAAGTCCAGAAGTTGAGAACGAGATCTGGCAACGGCGCGGGAACGGCTTATCGAAGGCGTGGACAGCATCGCCACAAAAGACTGCGCACGGCATATAGGGCAACCTCGGCTCCTTGCGTGCCTTTGAGTCCGAATTATCCTTTGTAGATTCCGCCGAACCTTACGAGAATTGTGGAAGGTTAGAAAAGCATACCCTTCAGTGTCAAGCAGAAAATTCCTATCGAAGCAAAGCGTTTCTTAAATCGTTCCAGCTCTTCCCCAGTCGCCAGTTTCCCGGACCAGCACAACACGCCAGAGTGAATGGCTTCTCGGCCTCGTCATAAGCACCGGCCAGGAGTTGGCGGCCGCACTGGAGGATCTTTTCATTCTTCTTGACAGGGGCTCGCTACTTTTTCTAACCTTGCGGACTTATAGTAATGTGTGTGCTGCGACACGCAGCGAATCTCTGCTCCGCAATACTGAGGAACTTTCATGCGGGTTTTGATGTGCCTGTTCATGTTGTGGTGCCTTGCGTTGCAGCCAGCCTTGACCCAAGATCGCGACTATGGTCGCTCCATGGTTGTGACCGGCCGCGGTATCGTGGCCACCAGCCAGGTTCTAGCTTCCCAGGCGGGCGCCCACATCCTTGAACGGGGTGGTTCCGCTATCGACGCGGCTATTGCCGCTAATGCAGTGCTGGGCGTGACTGAGCCCATGATGAACGGCATCGGCGGTGATCTGTTCCTTCTCTACTGGGATGCCAAGAGCGGCAAGCTGTACGGGCTAAACGCCAGTGGTTGGGCTCCGCAAGGTCTCACGATCGATTTCCTGAAGAAGCAGGGCATCACGTCGATGCCGGACGATGGCATCCACAGCGTCACGGTGCCGGGAGCCGTGGATGGTTGGGCGAAGGCTCATCAGCGTTTTGGAAGACTGCCTTGGAAAGATTTGTTTACACCCGCAATTTATTACGCCGAACATGGCTATTCCGTCCCTGAAATCATCCACGATTTCTGGGGTATCGGCCGCGCCAAGTTGAAGCAGACAGAGGAAGCGCAGCGTGTCTTTCTGCCCAATGGCAAGCCGCCGGCCGTGGGGGAACAGTTCTCGAATCCCGACCTGGGGAAAGCCTTGCGATTATTGGCAGACCGGGGACCTCGTGAATTCTATGAAGGCGAAATTGCGAAAGCAATCCTGAAGACATCGAACGCTCTGGGCGGAACCATGGGACCGGGCGACTTGGCGGAATTTTCTTCGGAGTGGGTTGAACCAATCTCAATCGATTACCGCGGGTGGAGAGTCTACGAACTTCCTCCTAACGGGCAAGGGATGGCTGCGTTGGAAATGCTGAATATCATGGCTGCCTCGCAGCCAGACAACCACGGCCCAGAAGGAGCGGTAGAGCTACACAAGAAGATCGAAGCGATGAAGCTCGCCTACACCGATCTGTATCGCTACAACGGTGATCCTCGTTTCGCCAGTATCCCAGTGCCCGGCCTGCTTTCAAAACAGTATGCCGCGCAGCGTGCCGCCCTAATCGATCCCCAGAAAGCGAATTGTGCTGCGGCCAATGGTACGCCGGCAAAAAGCGACACCACGTACCTGGCCGCGGTCGACAAAGAGGGCAACATCGCTTCGCTGATCCAGAGTGTGTACGACTATTTCGGTTCTGGCGTGGCGGTGACAGGCATGGGTTTTCTGCTTCAGGATCGGGGAGGACTATTTGTGCTCGATCCCAAACATCCGGATGCCCTCGCCCCGCACAAGCGCCCTTTCCACACCATCATTCCTGCATTCATGGAACAGGGAGACCAACACATAGGATTTGGGATTATGGGCGGTTCCAATCAACCGCTGGCGCATGCGCAATTCGTGTCCAACCTCGTGGACTATGGCTGGAACATCCAGGCAGCTCTCTCCGCTCCACGCTTCACCATCCGCGACACCGGAAAGCCCATCCAGTGCACCATTCTTCTGGAGTCGCGAGTCTCGCCAGAGGTGCAGAATCAGTTGCGCCAGAAGGGCCATGACTTGGTTCTGCGAAAAGACTATTCCGCATTGATGGGGCGGGGACAGGCAGTGCTTCACAATTCCGCCACCGGCACGAATTTTGCTGCCTCTGACCCGCGGGCCGATGGCTCGGCTGAGCCGGAGGCAATGCCAAAAGAGTAGTGGACTATTTTTGTGAGAGCGGGCATCTTTGCCCGCCAAGCGGCACGGTCTATGAATACTGAAGGTTTCGTCGTGAATCCATGAGCAAAGAAAACCGCGACCGGCAGTTGGGGATGAATCGCCAGATCACGCGGCGCGATTTCCTCAACGGGGTTGCCGTGAGTGTCGGAGCGCTAGGCTGCGCGAGCCTCCCCAACCTGACCTACGGCACCCAGGCTGCATTCCAAGCGGGTGACGATTCTGCCCAATTTTATCCGCCTGCTTTGACCGGAATGAGAGGCAGCGCGCCGGGCTCCTACGATGTGGCACACGCACTGCGCGATGGAGGCTTCTGGGAAACCGCCGGAAGCCCGGCAGACACGTCCGAAACGTTTGACTTAGTCGTCGTCGGGGGCGGCATCAGCGGGCTTGCCGCGGCTTACTTCTACCGCAAGAATGCCGGCAAGGGTTCACGCATTCTGATCCTCGATAACAACGACGATTTTGGCGGCCACGCCCGCCGCAACGAGTTCCGCGTGGGCGGACGGCTGCTGTTGAGTAACGGCGGAACCCAGTCAATTGAGAGTCCCTCGGAATACAGTGAAGTCGCCAAAGGCGTTCTCCGCGATTTGGGCGTCCAAACGAAGACCTTTTATAAGGCCTACGATGCGCGGCTGTACTCGCATCTCGCTACAGCCTGCTTCTTTGACCAGGAGACCTTTGGTGAGGATCGCCTGGTAACTGGTATGGGCTCAACTCCCTGGCCCGAGTTTCTCAAAAAGACTCCGTTGCCGGCGAAGCTTCAGCGGGAGATCGCCCGTCTCTACGCCGAGAAGAAGGATTATCTTTCCGGCTTTTCGAGAACAGAGAAGCACGCGCGGCTGGCAAAGATCAGTTACGCGGGATTCTTGACTGAGATTTGTAGAGCTGATCCTGAGGTCTTGCCATTTTTCCAGAGCTATACCCACGATTTGTATGCAGTCGGAATTGATGCGATTTCAGCTCTTGCCTGTTATAGAAATCCCGACGACTACGGGGCATGCCACTATGCGGGTTTTGAAGGGATGGATCTGGGCGGAGACGAAGAAAAAGAAGAACCCTACATTTTCCACTTTCCCGACGGGAATGCGTCCATCGCCCGCTTGCTCGTGCGGAATCTCATCCCAGAAGCGGTTCCAGGGCACACCATGGAGGACGTTGTTACCGCAGCTGCTGACTACAGCAAGCTCGATCAATCGTCATCTCCGATACGAATTCGCCTGAACTCAACCGCGGTTCGTGTGCAACACTCCGGGCGACCAGAGTCGGCGAAAGAGGTGGAGGTCTCCTATGTGCAAGAAGGAAAGCTGAAGAAGACAACAGCGAAGTCCTGCATCCTCGCCTGTTATAACAGCATGGTTCCATATCTTTGCCCTGAGCTGCCTGAGAAGCAGAAGCAAGCTCTGCACTACTGCGTGAAGGAGCCGTTCATTTATACGCACGTTGTCATTCGCAATTGGACGGCATTCAACAAACTGGGGATACGACAGATCGTCTCGCCGGGAAGTTATCACAGCTTCACCATGCTCGATTTCCCTGTCAGCCTGGGCGGGTATCAGTTTCCCCGCAACCCGCAAGAACCAATGGTGCTCTTCATGTTGCGGACTCCCTGCAAGCCGGGGCTGCCGCGCCGAGAGCAGTACCGGATGGGCAGGTTCGAACTCATCAGCACCCCATTTTCTGACTTTGAACGCAAAATCCGCGAACAGTTGAATCGCATGCTCGCGCCGGCGGGATTCGATTCTGCGCGCGACGTTGCTGCCATAACGGTAAATCGGTGGGCGCACGGTTACGCCTACGAATACGATTCTTTGTTTGATCCGCACTGGGCGCCGGAAGATCGACCTTGCGTCATTGGACGGAAGCAATTTGAACGAATCTCGATTGCGAATTCCGACGCCGCTGCCAGTGCTTATACGAATGCGGCAATCGACCAAGCCTATCGTGCAGTTCAGGAACAAGTGAAAGGTGCGTAGAAAAATATGGCTGACCTCAACAATGAAGACGGCGGTCGATCTTGCGATCGCGCGCTGGGCATGCACCGCCGCATCACCCGCCGGGATTTCCTGAACGGCATGGCGGTTGGCGCGGGTAGCGTGCTTGCCAATTCGTGGATTGGAGGACTGCTCTCGGCCCAGACCCTCACAGCCTCTGCACAAGATCGCCGGGGCTACTATCCTCCAATTCTCAACGGAATGCGGGGAAGTCATCCCGG
>DATNKA010000482.1:0-2096 GCA_035603655.1 Candidatus Acidiferrales bacterium
CCGGTCACGCGATCCGCCCGACCCTGGAGTTCACGCCGTACGAAATACAGACCCATCCAGATCACCACAATGATTTCGCCGGCGAGGATCCCGACGCCAAAAGCGCTGAGGCCGATGAATCGATATCCGATCGCGCCGCCACCCAGCGCGCACGCGGCGCGCACTACGGATGTTCCCAGCACAATGTGCAACTTGTTGATGCCGTTCAAATGAAGAGAAATCAGCGCCCCCGAGTTCGTCACCACGACGCTTGCCAGCAGAAGAGCAAACAGCACGTTATCCAGCGGCACTTGATGCGCCGTCCAGTATCGGTAGAACACGGGCACCAACGGATAGGACATCAGGGCTCCGAGGTTCACGGCGGTGCCTGCCAGCACCCAGAACGCTTGATTGATTGCCGCGAGTTTGTCGAGCTCCTCATTCACATACAAGCGGACCACTTCCGGCAACAGCGGAGCGGTCATTACTCCGGTGAATGCCGTCCACAAATTCGATACGGTGCGAACCGTCGTAAATATCGGAACTGAGCCAGGCCCGGCCAGGGCGGAGATCATCACAACAGCGCCGTTGGTGGCTATTTGCTGCACAACGTTGCTGGCGGTCACGACCGATGAATGGGCCAGATCGACCAGGGCCGTGCGCACTCGTACTCCGGACAACCATGGATAGAATTCAGGCAGGGCTCTTGCCACGTACACACCCGAACTGACGTATGCCAGCAACTGAGCGGCGGCAAAAAGAAAGCTGGTTTGCAGAACATCCAGCCGCAAGATCGACGCCAGGATGATCGCGACAAACTGCAGGACCGTAAACAACATTGCCCACCACGCAGCCTGAAACATCAGTCCGGCGGGAATCAGCAAGCGATGCACGACTCCCAAGTAGGAACCGGTCAACACCCAGGAAAGCATCAGGGTCACCAGTCCCAGCTCCGTCTTGACGGAGTTCGCACCGCCGGAGTTGATGCCAAGGGAATTCCCCACGCTGAGGAACAGCAACGAACCGCACGCCAGCAGAAGTTGGAAGCTACCGATGATCACGATGCCGACGACCGCCGATGCCAAGTGTCGTCGTAGCGCAGCCTTGTCCTTGTGATACAACAAATTGAGCTTATTCCCGACATAGTTGATGAAGCCCCCGTCGAGTCCACGCAGCAGGAGGAAGGCCGAGAAAAGCGCCAGCCAGCTTCCGTAGGACTCTTTACCCCAATACCTGAGACAGACAGGGACGGAGATAAACTGAAAGACGAGTGTCAGAACCGTGGAAAGGCCGTTGACGAGGGATACGCGCGCAGCGCGGCGCTCTATCGTGCGCCCTCTCATGTTATTGGACAGCGACGACGCGATTTTGAAGGGGATTGACGCTTGCGCCACTTTGTCAAAGCCAGTAGATCCCCAGCTGAATTTTCGCGGTGTGCTCGAGGCGTTGGTTCACGAGTTGTGGATCGCGAACGAACAAAGTATTTCCTGTCCGAGACCTGTCACCGGCGAGGGCGCTCAGTTCTCTCTTGAAGGGATCGTAGCGGTAAGCGGCAAAGCCAAGGCTCTTCATTTTCTCAACGATGCGATCCTCGTCAAATCCGTATCTTTCGCCGCTGCCATTCAATTCCATCACCACAGAGTGAAGAGAGCTGCTTGCCAGGGTTTTTGCCGCGCCTTCGATGACCGCCGTTTCGAATCCTTCCACGTCAATCTTGATTACGGACGGAGATTGATCTTCCAGGACCTCATCGAGCGGCCGAACCTGTACGCGGATGGTGCCCGCCGCCGATTCATTTTCGCCGACAATATGATTCGTCGTGTCCTCGTCGGAAGTGAATTGGAGTTCGCCGTTGCGGTCCGACAGTCCGATATTGAGTGCGATAACGCGATCCTCGAGGTCGTTTACCCTAAGGTTGTCCAACAGCCGCACGAATGTGGCCGGCACCGGTTCGAAACAATACCCTCTCGCTCCCCGGGCCGCGCAGGCCAAGATCGTATAGGAACCCACGTTTGCGCCGACATCGACGAACAAATCCTCCGGACTCAGCACATGCAGCAGATAAGCCATGTCCTCGAACTCATGCAACCCGCAATACAGGTTCCCGGTTACCCCCG
>DATNKA010000483.1:0-11503 GCA_035603655.1 Candidatus Acidiferrales bacterium
CCTCCAAACACGGCGTCGACTGGACCTTTTGCGTTGCCGCCATAGGTCCGGCCGTGACCAAAGGGAAGGTCGTAGACGCCCAGGAAGCTCACACTCTGGCGAACATCGATCGCGGAAGGCCCCCAGTCGGCCTTCTCGTCGTAACCGTTCTGAAAGGTGTCTCCGTTAAAGCTGGCATTGGGCAGCGCGCCCACCGCATAGTTTCCCGAGGAGTTCGTTAGTGATTTTGCCAACGTGTAATTCAGCGTGTATTCCAAACCGTGATGTGTTCGCTGGCGCAAAGTTACCTGGCCGGAGTTGTAATTCATTCGAGCTTCGGATTCTGTGATCAAAACCGCATTGCACTCTCCTACCAGCGAATAGTAGGGCGACTGGAGCGCAGACGGAAACGACAACCCACTACAAGGGCTATTTGGATTATTGGCGAGGATGGCGGCAACGCCCGGCGCCTGGGCCAGGGTCAGTTGATTGCCATCGCGATAGTCCGCCAGATGGTCGCCGTTTTGTCCGTGATACCCCACACTTAGCGACAGCTCATCGGTAAGCGCACGCTCGACGGTAAGGTTGTATTGCTGAATGTAGGCTGGCTGGTTATTTTGCGGCCAAACCGAGTAAGTGGAGTTTTGAATGCCGAGAGGCTGACTGAAGGCATCCGTAACCGTAAACGGTGTGCCGCCCGATGTCGTCGTTGGGCTGGAGGCATTCGTGTTGATCGATTGGGAAAAAGGAGGACTGGAAGTCAGGCGCTGATTGAAAGAATACCCTTCAAAGAAGCTGGTTGTGCCGTAGCCCCCACGAATCACGGTCTTCGCATTCAGCTGGTAGGCAAAACCCAGGCGTGGCATGATCTGCTTGTAGTTGGCGTTATAGCAGGCGTGGGTGGGGCAAACCGTCGAGCCCGGCACCGCCAGAGCAGGGACATGGCCTGCGTATTCTACGGTGCCATTGGGTAGGACGTTTGCGGTCTTGTTGTTCTGCTCATACCAGGGCTGATCGTACTCATAGCGCAGTCCGAGATTGACCGTGAGCCTGGAGGACACTTTGAAGTCGTCCTGAAAGTAGCCCGCCACTCGCCACTGGCGATTGCCCACATTGCCGAGAGGGGACGCGAGTTGGGTGTTGAAGATGCGACCTAGAACAAAGTCTGCCGGGCCGTAGCCCGGGCCATTGGACGCGCTTAGGTTTTCAGTGTAGGCGCCAGTGTAGCCAAACTGCCCCAGGAATCCCACGTTGCCGGAGTTGAGATAGTTTTGTTGATAGCGGGTCGCCTGGCCGCCCATGGTGAAAAGGTGGCGTCCGCGCTGCCAGGTGAGGTTGTCGTAGTAATTGAAAGTGTTGTCGGTGAAAACTTGCGGGTTGGCATTGGTCCCGATGTAGCTGGCGTTATTGCTGATGCTCTGCCCGGTGAACCCCACGTACTGCTGCGTGCCAAACGGTATGCCGACTTTGGAGTCGCCTGTCAGGCCGAACTGGCCGGTTGGGTCGCTGGGCACACCGTTGTTCCAACGCACGCGCGTAAATCCGAAGCGAGCTTCGTTGATGATGGCGGGCGAGAAGGTGTGGACCCAGCTCGCGCCCGCAAGCTTCGTCGGGTATGTATTGTGCGCGGGGAAGGATATCGGAATTATGGCTGACTTAAAGTCGCTACCCGTGCCTTGGGAGTAGAAGCCATTGAATTTATTCACGTTGCCCGGCGTCCAGTCGACCTTGAAATCTTCCTGATTATTCGTCACGAAGCTGTTTTGCGGAGCCACGAAGTTATTCTCAATCAACCCGTCCGTGGGTGTTCGATTGGGCGCCGGGTAAAGAGTGGGATTTGCCGCGAGGAACTGGGCTACCGGACTCACCACCGGCACTTGGTTATTCAGATAGGGAGCAAAATTGTTCTGTGTGTCATAGAGCTGGATGTTTTGCGCCGTAAGGGCAGAGAAGTCTCCCTTGAGCATCTGTGGGGTCAAAACGCTGGTTTGCTGCAGGGGTTGCGCCGTGTGGTTGCGAATACCTTCGTAGTCGGCAAAGAAGAAGAGTTTGTTCCGCACGATCGGCCCGCCAAAGGTTGCGCCAAAAATGTTCTGGGTGTAACGGGTTATGGGGCTATTTGTAAGTCCGTTGGCCCAAGCGTTGGCATCGAGATTCTGGTTCTCCAGAAGGTCATAGACTGAGCCATGGTAATGGTTGGTCCCCGACTTCAATATGGTAACGATCGCGCCGCCGTTGGCGTTTCCATAGGTGGCGTTGGCGTTGGCCGAGATTACCCGCACTTCGGCGATGGCGTCGGGCGCGGGGTTATATGCGATGAGGTTATTCTGCGGCTCGTTGTTTTCGGCGCCTTCGATGGTGTAGTTGTTCTCCTGTTCGCGGTTGCCATTGATCGCCGCCACGCCGCTGTTGAAGGTGTCCCGCTCGATAGCGTTGTTTCCGATCATGCCGGTTGGATCGGTGTCGACGGCGCCGGGTTGGAAAAGCGTGAGCGAGGAGAAGTTGCGGCCATTCAACGGGATGTTCGCGATCTCGTTGGTGGAGAGCGTGTTTCCCAGAGTCGCGTCGCTGGTGTCAAGGATGGGATGAAAATCCGCCTCCACTGACACCGTGGTAGAGGAGCCAATGGTCAGGCTGGCATCGATCTTTGCTGTCTGGTCGATCTCAAGCGTAAATGGCGAAATTTTCTGCGTAGAGAACCCTTTCCCCTCGATGGTCACGGTATAGGTGCCGATGGGGAGAAAGCGAATGGTGTAGACTCCCGATGCATTCGTCTCGGTGGAGGTTTTTACGGAGGTCGCGGCGTTCTCGGCAATAACCTTTGCACCTGCGACAACGGCGCCGCTCGGGTCGGTTACTTGGCCCGTAATGGAGCTGGTAACGGTTTGCCCCAACGCGGATGACAAACACAAGAGGACAGCCAGCGAGCATCCGCCAAAGTATTTCACCAGTTTGGTTCTCATGAGACCCTCACTTCAGTCATTCTGGCCAAGTTCGCCTCGGGGGAGGGCGCACTGAAAAAACCTGACCGGAAGAATCTAAGCGCTGAGGGACGGCCTTTGTCAAGAACGAAATGATCGAAGTTGCCTAAAACGATCACTCTGTATTGATCTGTGGCTACCAGTCAGCGATACTGTGTGAGCATTTGCGACTGGGCAAAGCAGCACATACACCATGTCTGTTCGTCAACAACATCGCAGTGATCGCATTCTGAAGCTCCTGCTGCAAAAAGGCTCCGTGACCGTGGATGAGCTAATCGGGACTCTAGGAGCGTCGGCTCCGAGCATTCGGCGGGACCTGACCCGGCTGGAAGCAAGGGGATTGATCCGTCGCACCCATGGCGGCGCGACCCTGGTACAGGAATTGCTCTACGAGCCGTTTCGCTATGATACGGCGTTCCAAACCCGCGAGCACCGATTCGTGAAGGAGAAGCGGCACATTGGCATGGCCGCCGCCGAACTGATCGAAGAAAAGGAAACCATCGGCCTGACCGCAGGCACTACCACCACTTGGGTGGCGCGGAGCTTGCGTCATCGCAGCAATATCACCATCGTCACCAATGCCGTTAACATCGGCATGGAGCTCTGCAACATGCCCGGTCTTCAGATACATCTGACGGGCGGTTACGTTCACTGGCCATGGTCGTTTTCGCTGATCGGGGCGGCGACTATCAATTTCCTCGGTGACCGCTTTCTCGATAAACTTTTTCTCAGCGTGTCCGGTATCGACGCCAACCGAGGAACCACCACCAACGAATCGGACGAAGCACTCACCTTTCGCGCGATGGTCAAGCAAGCCAAGCAGGTCATTGTCGTAGCTGATTCCAGCAAACTGGGCATCGTCACGCCCTCTTTGATCTGCCCGATTGAGAACGTGAATGTACTGGTCACGGATGCAGGCGCTTCCGATGAAACCGCTGCGGTGTTCACCCAGAAAGGAATCAGAGTCGTTCGAGTCTAGCCGTCCGCCGAAGGAGTTTCAATGTCGCGACGAGGAGGTCTCCGTTTCTTCACGATGGTTCGCGTCTTGCTGCATGTGGTGTTCGTCACGAGACTAGCGATTGCGTTGGTCGCGTCTACGAGAGTCAAGCTCAACGGTAGTTGGCGTTTTCGAATTGATCGCAATGAAGAAGGCGAAGCGCAAGGCTGGGACACAACTCTGCGGCCCGGAACCGAAGTGGTGCGCCTGCCGCACACCTGGAATCCGGCAAATACGACGACTATGAGGGCGTCGTGTGGTACTTCCGCTCATTGGAATTGAGCCCGGCGATTCGTGGCCAGCAGGTTGAACTACATTTCGCAGCTACTTTCTACCAAAGCCATGATCTGGCTTACGGAGAGCTTTTGGGAACCGAGGTAACACAATGATGCGCTTCTCCAGATATTTTGTCAGAACCGCGGCTAGCACGTGGCGCTTCGCCGCCAAAAGATGTGCTCTCGCTGTTGCGTTTCTAATCGTTGTTACTTTCGCGGGCCGTAACTCTCTCGCCCAGGCAAATTACCAGCCCTCCCCGGAAAACCTGAAGGCGCGCCAGGAATTCCAGAACGCAAAGTTCGGGATGTTCATTCACTGGGGTGTGTACAGTGTTCTTGGTTCGGGGGAATGGGTGTTCCATGACCGCGCACTGACGGTCGATGAATACAATCGCTTGCCTCTGTTTTTCGATCCAGAAAACTTTGATGCCAAGACATGGGTCGCGCTGGCAAAGGCAGCGGGCATGAAGTACATAACCATCACCTCCCGCCATCACGACGGTTTTGCGATGTTCGATTCGAAAGTCTCGGATTGGAATATCGTGCAGCGGACGCCGTATAAAAAAGATCCCTTGAAAATTCTCGCCGCGGAATGTCACCGCCAGGGAATCAAGCTTTTCTTCTACTACTCGCAACTGGATTGGCACAACCCCGACTACTATCCGCGAGGGGCCACGTCCTGGGACAACGGCCGCCCGAACCGTGGCGATTGGAACCTATACCTCGACAACTACATGGATGGACAGTTGCGTGAACTGCTTACAAATTACGGACCCATTGGTGGCATTTGGTTCGATGGAATGTGGGATAAGCCGGATGCCGACTGGCACCTCGCCAAGACATACGCACTCATTCATGAGCTGCAGCCGGCCGCGCTCATTATTCCAAACCATCATCAGCGCCCGAAGCCTGGCGAAGATGTTCAGACCTTCGAGCGCGATCTTCCCGGTCAGAATACGGCCGGCTTTAACACAACCTCAGTCAGCAATCAACTGCCGCTCGAAAGCTGCGACACCCTCAACGGTTCCTGGGGATTCAATATTGCAGACAGTAAGTACAAGAGTCCCGCTGAACTGGAACGGAGGCTGGTTCAAGCCGCAGGCAATAACTCAAATCTGTTGCTGAACATTGGCCCCATGCCCAACGGAGAGATCCAGCCGGAATTCGTTACGCGGCTCCAAGCGGTGGGCGAATGGCTCTCCAATTACGGGGACTCGATCTATGGCACTCGTGGAGGACCCATCGCCCCCGGCGAATGGGGAGTCACCACCCAAAAGGACAACAAGATATACGTGCACATTCTTAGCTGGCGCGCCCCATTATTCGCGATTCCGCCGATCGCAAACAAAGTAGTTGAAGCTCACTCAATGCTCGACGCCTCACCTGTGGAGTTTACCCAGAAATCCGATGGCGTCGTTCTGAAAGTCCCCCTACCCAAGAGCGATGAAGTGGACCGAGTCGTCGTTCTCACGTTGGCCGCCTCGCATTGACCATGGGATTGCTCTCGATGCTTGTCCGATTGAAGAATGCCGGGCTGCTGCTTGCCGTCTTCTTCGCTCTGGCGCCGTCATCGGCGCAAAATACCGGGCATGATTTGGTTTTCCGCGATCCGCTTCGGACTCCGGATGAGCGAGCGGCCGATCTCGTAGGCAGGCTGACTCTGGAGGAGAAAGTGTTGCAGATGCAGAACGCCGCGCCCGGAATTGCGCGGCTGGGCATTCCCCCCTATGACTGGTGGAATGAGGCCCTGCATGGTGTAGCCCGGGCTGGGCGCGCCACCGTCTTTCCACAGGCGATAGGACTGGCGGCCACATGGGACACCGACGTCATCCATAGAGTGGCTGATGTTATCTCCACTGAAGCCCGCGCGAAGTACAACCAGGCGCAACACAACGGCAATTATCGTCGATACTATGGGCTCACTTTCTGGTCGCCCAATATTAATATCTTTCGCGACCCGCGCTGGGGGCGCGGCCAGGAGACCTACGGCGAAGATCCGTTTCTTACCTCCCGTATGGCCGTGGCTTTCATACAGGGAATGCAGGGCACCGACCCGCACTATCTGAAGACCGTGGCCACGGCTAAGCATTTCGCGGTTCACAGCGGCCCCGAACCAGCGCGGCACACATTCGATGCCCGTCCCTCCGCGATTGACCTCGAGCAAACCTATCTGCCCGCCTTTCGCGCAAGTGTTGTCGAAGGCCACGCCGCGTCCGTCATGTGTTCGTACAACCGGGTCGATGGGGTGCCGGCCTGCGCCAGTTCTTTCCTTCTGCAACAGCAGCTGAGAGGTTCCTGGGGATTTCATGGATATGTGGTGAGCGATTGCGGCGCCGTCACCGACATCGTCGAAGGTCACAGGTACAAGTCCACGCTTGCAGAGGCCGCAGCTGCGGCGCTAAGGGCAGGCACGGACCTCACGTGCGGAGATGAGTATGCGTCTCTCGTTGAGGCGGTCGAGCGCGGACTGATTTCAGAAAGCGAAATTGATCGAGCCTTAGAGAGGTTGTTTGTGGTCCGCATACGCCTCGGAATGTTCGATCCACCCGATCGCGTTCCCTATGCCAAGATCCCATATTCCGAGAATGATTCGCCCGCGCACCGCCAGCTGGCGCTCGAGGCTGCACGGGAATCGATTGTTTTACTCAAGAACACCGTGCCAAAGAATGCCCCGCTCAAGAACAAAACGAAGATTCTGCCCTTGAGCGGCAACACTCGGCGCATTGCCGTGATCGGCCCGGCAGCCGATGACCCGGACACGATGCTGGCTAACTATCACGGAATTCCTTCAAGCATCGTTACGCCGCTTGTCGGCATGCAACGGCAATTCGGCGCGAAGGCTGAGGTTCGATTTGCATTGGGAAGCACGTTCTCCACCGGATCGTACGCTCTAGTTCCCGGAAATCTCCTGCAGTCTCCAGGCATTGGGTCCGGCAGCGGCGGATTTCTCGCGGATTATTATCCCAACCCCAACTTTCAGGGGATCCCAGCTGTGTCTCGTCTTGAGCCGCGATTGTACCTGCAGCGGGAAATGCAAGATGCGGAACTCGAAGCTCGGCTTCCCCACGACAACTATTCCGTGCGCTGGAGTGGAGACCTCCAGGCTCCGTATACCGGTGAGTACACGATCTGCATAGTCCGCCTGCGCTGCGAGGAGTGCCACGCCGGCGACTCGGCGCAGGTTTTTCTAGATGGCAAATTGATTCTGAGCGACGAAACCGAGTCATCCTCAACCCGTACGTCCAAAGAAACCCGAATGCAACTAAAGCAGGGAACTCATTACCGTCTGCGGGTTGAATATCGACAACACAGCGGCGGAGTTGGGTTACAACTGGTCTGGAGACCTCCAGCCGAGCCCCTGATCGAGGAAGCTGTGAAGACGGTCAAGAGTTCAGACGTGGCCGTGGCGTTTCTCGGGTTGAATTCCGAGCTCGAAGGGGAAGAGATGAGGATCGATATTCCCGGCTTCTCTGGAGGGGACCGCACCCGCCTCGACCTTCCGGAGCCGCAGGAAAAGCTTCTCGAAGCCATCATTCAGACAGGCAAGCCCGTCGTCGTAGTGCTTGTTGCTGGAAGTGGAGTAGCCGCGAACTACGCGCAACGGCATGCCGCTGCTGTCCTGGTTGCCTGGTACGGAGGAGAAGAAGGCGGTACGGCCATTGCACAAACTCTGGCCGGAGAAAACAATCCCTCAGGACGTCTACCGGTGACATTCTATCGCTCCGTCACCCAACTGCCGGCCTTCGAAGACTACGCGATGCGCGGGCGCACCTATCGCTATTTCACCGGAGACCCGTTGTACCCCTTCGGTTACGGACTCAGCTATTCGACCTTTCGCTATTCGGGTCTGCGCGTGATTCCGGACTCGAAGAACAAGTCTCTTCTCCACATTTCGGCGCAAGTCGGAAACTCCTCCTCGCGCGAGGGCGGGGAGGTCGTCGAATTGTACGTTGCAGGCGAACATCCATCAGTCGACGCTCCCATCCGCCGACTATGCGGCTTACAGCGCATTCAGCTCGCACCGGGTGAAAACCGTTTCGTCGAATTCGATTTGAATCTCGAAGATATTTTCCCTGGACCCGAAACCTCTCCTGATCGCGGCCGGCTCGTGATCACGGTTGGCGGTGGTCAACCACTGGGGAAGACGCCACACGTCGAGACCCGGTTTTAGCTTTTGGCCTAAGTAAGCTGGTTGCATCTGGTTTGAAAGGTAACCTGGGCATAATGTTGGATGTAGAACAGAATAGTGATCGATATGTGTCGATTCGATCAATAAATTCTTGACAAATCCCTAAAAGAGATGCGATAAGTGGGTCCCGGATTTGGAGGCCACGGTCCCCCAAGTACCCAAACCGATAAGGAGTCTGCTATGAACCCAAGCCGTCGCTGTTTGCAAAAACTTCCATTTATTGCTCTTCTCGCAGCCTCGCTGATCCCCACTGCTACGGTCCTGGCGCAAAGCACGAACCGGCAGATTGGTACGCAATTCGAGGTGACCGCCGACCCGCTCGTACCGAGGCCGGATCGGCAACCCTGTGTAGTGCCGCTTTTTGTGAATTTCCAGTTTGCGCATTTTTCCGACTCCACCCAGAGTTTTCCAGTCACGCCGCCAGGAAACTGTCCCGGTCCGTGGGAAAAAGTAGTTTTCGAGGCGGACTTCAGCGAGAACGGCGGAGTCCAGTTTGACCGCACAGCAAGCGTTTTTCTGGCCAACGCGAACATCTATTTCGGGACCACCCCCGAACCGCTGTCGACGCTCACCAACACATGGCATGTCGAGCGGGATATAACCGATTACACTGCACTATTGACGACCCCGCAGCAGGGCACGATTGTGCTGGCGAACTGCACCACAGACTGCGCGCCGCCATTCAACACTTTGAATGGAGTTTTCACGGTGAACGCGGACCTGGAGTTTTATCCCGCAGACCGGGGTCACCGCAAACACCGGGAAGGTGGTGACCAAAGGACAGCCGATCAGATCCTTCCGCTGGTGCAGTCAAGCGGCAGCGGCGGTGTAAATTTGCCCGCCACGCTATCGTTGCCAACCGACCAACTGGAGACAACCTTTACCCTTCCGACCAATACCGAGCGGGCCTACCTGGACGTGATCGCTCAGAGCCAGGGCACCGACGAGCAGTGGTATGGCTGCTTGCCCAACGACCTCGCCAGTATCAATGATGTCTATGGCTGTGGAAATACAGACTTCCGTGAGACTGAGGTCACCATCGACGGCCAGCTGGCAGGCATTGCACCGGTTTCTCCCTGGGTCTATACCGGCTTTCTTCCGGACCAGTGGATGCCGATTCCCGCCGTACAAACTCTGGATTTTGTTCCTTATCGCGTGAACCTAACACCTTTTGCCAGCTTGCTGAGTAACGGTCAGCCTCATACCATCGCGATGAGCGTATTCAACAACGCCAACCACTTTTCGGCGACGGCGTCGCTCTTGCTCTTCCTCGATCCGGATAGCACCCAGATCACCGGTGCGGTCACGAAAAATACTCTGACCAGTCCGTCTCCGGTGGTCACGGAGAATCTCGAGGGGACGGGGACCGTAACCGGAACCATCAATGTTGCTTCCAACCGGAAATACAAGATTGCGGGATATGTCAACACATCCCACGGGAAGATAACTACTTCAATCTCTTAGCAACAAAACTTTTCCGGCACCCAAACCATCGACTTCGATACCGTCAACTTCACGGTTCTCGATCAGAACACAAATGTGCAGACGAGCCTGTCTTCCGCGACCACGGTTTCGAGTGAAGAGGGCATGCTTGTGACTCGTGACAACTTCAGCTTCCCGATTACGGTTGATTTCAAATCGCCCGTCAGCGGTTCTCAGTTCGGCTTTACGGTGGCGACCACCCAGAAATACCACACCAACCAGCAGCTATCGATCGACGGGTTTGTCATCCACGATATGTCGGTCACGAACTCGTCGAACGCGACAGACGTGACTCCTACGTCAAGTTCGCAGCGATACACCTTTTCCGATTCGGATGGCGCATTCTACGACTGCCCCATCGCAAGCGCGAATAACATTTTGACTGCGGTCGGTCGAGGGTGTCGGGAAGACAAAAAATAAGTATCCTCCAGCCGGAGCTATTGCGATTGCGGGCCCTCAAACAGAGCCCGCGATCAATCCCGACGGCGGATCCTTCCGGGGCGTTCCCGCGGGGTGTTTCAGGATTCGTACTTAGCCACTGATGAACGCAGAGGAACACGGATCGGCGGAAAAGAACGGATCCACGTCCCCAAATCTCTTAATCGGTGTTCACGCCCTGCTGGAACCCTATGGGCTTCCGCGTTGCAATTGACGCAGTGCGGGCGAGACGAGGCCACCCAGCCCGGCGAGGATGCAGGCGAGGCCAGAGAGGGCGATCACCCCCGGCGCCGAGAGATACTGCAGCAGCACGCCACCGAACGCGGCTCCCAGCGGGGCCGCCGCTACCACCAGCGAATGCCGCGCGCCGAAGACCTGTCCGCGTATCTCGGTCGGGACGAGCCGCTGCAGCAGAGTGGTTTCCATCGGCGTATAGGGCGCCCAGGACGCCCCAGCCACACCGAGGAACAGCATCGCGAGCGGGAGCTGTCGGATGAAAAACAGGGGGCACAACAGCGCTCCCCAGAGCACCGCGATCATCGGTAAGGCGATGCTCGGCCGCCAGCGGCGCGAGAGCTTGGTCAGCGTCAGCACACCCGCGAAGGCCCCCGCGCCGAAGCCGGTCCACAGCAGCCCGTAGCCGTCTGCGTGGGCATGTAATGTCTGGACGCTGTAGACGGGCAGGGCCGCCTCCAACGGGCCGTAGGAGAAGAAGAACACCAGCGAGAGGAGCGTGAGCGCGGGCACGTAGCGCAGGCTGAACAGCGCGCCGAAGCCGAGCCAGCGATTGGCTGCCGCAGGCTGTGCGAAACCTGGTTCGCGAGTGATCGTGGGCAGGGTCAGCACGAGCAGGCCCATCAGCAAGAAGCTGGCGGCATCGATGAACAGCGCCCAGGGACCGCCCAACCTGGTGACCGCGAAGCCTGCTGCCACTGGGCCGGCCAAATACGAAAATTGCAGGCTGGTCGCGGTGAGCGCATTGGCGCGATCGAGGGCAGCGTCGCCCACCAGGTGCGGCAAGAACGCTCGTACCCCAGCCGTGGTTGCCGGCGAGAGCGCTCCGGCCAGCAACGCCAGCACGAAGACGTGCCAGAGCTGCAACGATCCCCAAGCGTAAAGCGTGGGAATCGCCGCGATGAGTGCCGCCCGGGCGAGGTTATCG
>DATNKA010000484.1:0-6358 GCA_035603655.1 Candidatus Acidiferrales bacterium
CGAGCAGCAAAGTATTCACGTCGCCCGCGGCTTCCACCGCCCTTCCCGACATCGCCAGCACGTTGTGCTGCACCAAGCGGTCCATGCCCGCAATGCCAATCGCCGAAAGTAATCCGCCAATTGTGGTCGGAATCAGGCACACCAATAACGATACGAGGACGAACACCGTCTGCGGGGCGCCCGCATAAATGGCGAACGGTTGCAGCGTGACCACAGCCAGAAGAAAAACAATCGTCAGCCCAGCAAGCAGGATGTTCAACGCAATTTCATTCGGAGTTTTCTGCCGCTCTGCGCCTTCTACCAACGCGATCATGCGGTCGAGAAAGGTCTCTCCCGGATTCGAAGTGATCTTCACCTTCACCCAATCCGACAGCACGCGCGTTCCGCCGGTCACGGCCGAACGGTCGCCCCCCGCTTCACGAATCACCGGCGCCGATTCCCCGGTAATCGCCGACTCGTCCACCGACGCCACGCCCTCCACAATTTCGCCGTCGCCCGGAACAAACTCGCCCGCCTCGACCAACACCATGTCTCCCGAACGCAATTTCGATCCTGGCACCGTTTCTGTCTTCCCGTCGGGCAGCAGGCGGTTCGCCATGGTTTCCGCCTTGGCGCGCCGCAGAGCATCAGCCTGCGCCTTGCCCCGACCCTCAGCCATAGCCTCGGCAAAGTTGGCAAACAATACCGTGAACCACAGCCAGAGCGTGATCTGCAGATTGAATCCAAACCCAGGCTGCCCGTGCATTCGCTCGAGAATGAGAAGCACCGTGGTCACCGCACTGCCTACTTCCACCACGAACATCACCGGATTGCGCATCATGGTCACGGGATGCAGCTTGACCAATGAGTCCCACGCCGCACGGCGCACAATCTTCACATCCCACATGCTGCGTTTTGATTTCTTGCTCGCCATATTTACCTGAGAATCCCGCCTAAAACGTTTTGCCCGCCTGCATCAACAAGTGTTCAAGAATTGGTCCCAGACTCAGCGCCGGGAAGAATGTCAGCGCTCCCACAATCACCACAACGCCGATCAGCAGCACCGTAAACAACGGGCCGGTTACCGGGAAAGTGCCCAGCGTTGCCGGCGTCTGCTTCTTGCCTGCCAGATTTCCCGCAATCGCCAGCATCGGCAGAATCATCATGAATCGCCCCAGCAGCATGGCGAAGCCGAGAGACGTGTTGTACCACGGCGTGTTCCCGCTCAGTCCGTTGAAAGCCGAGCCATTGTTGGCCACCGCTGAAGTGAAGGCATAAAGCACTTCACTGAAACCGTGCGGCCCCGCATTCGCCATGGCAGAAGTGCCGAAGCTGTGCAAAACCGAAATCGCCGTAAACACTAAAATCACCAGGGGAAAAATCAGAATCACCAGCATCGCCATCTTCACGTCGTAGGCTTCGATCTTCTTACCCAGATATTCCGGCGTGCGCCCCACCATCAATCCGGCAATAAAAACCGACAGGATGACGAAGACCAGCATGCCGTACATCCCCGCACCAACTCCGCCGAAGATGACTTCGCTGAGCATGAGGTTGATCAGGGGGACCATTCCGCCGAGTGGTGTGAACGAGTCGTGCATGGAGTTGACCGCGCCGCAACTCGTGTCCGTGGTCACGGTGGCGAACAGCGCCGAGTTCGCCAAGCCGAACCGCACTTCTTTCCCTTCGAGATTGCCCGCGCTTCGCACAGTCGAAGACGAATGCTGCGGACTATGCAGCGCCGCTGAGGTTAAGAGGGGGTTGCCCCGCGCCTCCGCCCAATACGCCGTCGTAACCCCCGCCAGGAACAGCAAAGCCATCGCTGCCCACACGGCCCACCCGTGTCGCGGAGATCCGGTCATCTTTCCCAGCGTGTAAGTGAACGCGGACGGAATTGCCAGGATGCAGAACATCTCCAGAAAGTTCGTGAACGGCGTAGGATTCTCGAAGGGATGCGCGCTGTTGGCATTGAAGAACCCGCCGCCATTGGTTCCGAGTTCCTTGATGATTTCCTGCGAAGCGGTTGGCCCCTGGGCGATTACCTGCTGAGTCACCGTCTGCATCAGCGGTTTGCCATCCGATCCGTTCATCGGCTTGCCATCGGATCCAAGTTGCGGTGTTGGATACGGATCGACCAGTTGCGCCGTGTCATAAGGCTTCAGATTCTGCACTACGCCCTGCGATACCAACACCAACGCACCCACCAGGCACAGAGGAGCCAAAACCCACAATGTTCCGCGAACCAGATCGACCCAGAAATTCCCGATGGTCTTTTGCTCGCGCCGCGAAATACCGCGAATGAACGCAATCGCCAGCGCCATTCCCGCCGCCGCCGACACCCAGTTGTGATAGGCCAGACCAACCATCTGCGTTAGATAGCTCATGGTGGTCTCAGGCGTGTAGTTCTGCCAGTTGGTGTTCGTCGTGAAGGAGGCCGCGGTGTTGAAGGCCAGTGAGGGAGCGACTCCGGCCAGCTTTTGCGGATTTCCCGGCAGCCACAACTGCACCCGCTCCAGCAGATACAGCAGGATCATCGAAACGCCACTGAACAGAATCAGCGCCAGTGCATATTCCTTCCAGTCCATTTCGTGACTTTCGTCCACGCCTGTAAGCTTGTATAGAATCCGTTCGACCGGCCGCAAAATCGGATCCAGCCATGTGCGCTCTCGGTCGAACACACCAGCGATGAATGTGCCTAGTGGTTTAGTGACCAATAACACCACCAGCAAAAGAAAGAAGATTTGCAGCCATCCATTTGCTGTCATCAGAATTTCTCCGGCCGCAGCATGGCGTATACCAAATACACCAGCAGCCCGGCGCAAATGATCAGCATGATGATCGGTCCGGAATTCATATTTGCCTCACCGCACGCGCTCACAGAAATGAACGTAAGCCAGCGAAATCCCAAAGAACAACACCGTCACTGTAAGAAAGATTGCATCCTGCATTACGAATCCCTCCAGACTGCTGTCCGAATTCCAACTTCTCGGATAGCTGCTGCCTGTAGATCTCGAGACCAAACTCAGAATTTATAAATTAGGTCCATGCCGAAAAAGAGCTGGTTTCTGGCCGTTCCGTTGTTGTATCCCTCCCGATCCCACGAATGATCAAAACGGAGTTCCGGCCGAAGCATAACCGTGCTGCCGATGTATCGGGTGAGATAAAACGTATTTTCCGTATATTTCCCGGCGATCCCGGTACGCTGTCCTTTCTTATCGTTGAGCAGGTCGGATCGGAATCCGAACATAAACTTGGAGGTGACCTCGCGATTTATGTAGTTAACGATCGCGTACTCGGGAGCAGTGCAGCGTAGTTGTCCGGCGGCGCAGAACGCGCCGTTTGCTCCCAGCTCAGGTGTGATCGGATTGGCAACATTGCCGGCGACGTTCGGCACATCGCGTTCATACATGTACCAGGTCTCAGTCGCCATGTGCCATTTGCTGTTGAACTTGTGGTACCAGGTGAAGTCATAGTCTTGCAGGTTGTTGTAGGCATACTTGCCGTCATTGATGCCGTTCGCGCAGCCGTAAAAATTGTCGTTATTGCTCGCGGTGGAGTAGTTTAAGCAAAAGATGCCTGAGGCTTTGGCATCATCGGTCCATAGCGCAACATCGTGACCGCCCGATACGCCAAACTGGACCATCCACTGCTTATTCAGCTTGAGGCTGGCATAGATTCCGGTGTCGGTGAAGGGATCGATGGTGTAGAGCAGCGAGTGCGTCATGTTGTAATTGTTCGGCGCCAATTGCGCTTCGATTCCAGGAACCGAAAGGAACCGACCAATTCGAATGTTGAGGCCGTCTTTAACCGGGAAGTAGAGGTCGAAATACTCAAGCACAGGATCGAAGCCGTACTGCTTGTTGGACTGCAAGAGTTGCTCGCTGAAGTAGCCCTTCGCGGTCGTGAAGCGATAGTCGATACCGTAGAATCCAGTCACGTGGTATCCCCAATCGAAGTGGGCCTTTTGCACGGTGTCGGGAAGGCGTTCGATGTATACGACCGCTTGATTGAGTCCAATTTTGTTGGGGAAGACATCGTATGAGAGCGGAAAGTTGTTCTTTGCCGAGGTGCTGAAATCGAAGCTGCCCGCAACCCATCCGTAGACCTTGGTGCGGCTGTTCTCGTGTCCGAGAGCGGACATCAAGGGATAGGTATTGCCGTCCGGAGCGCCTATGTCAGAAGATCCTCCGTATCCCCAGTCGGAGAACGGGAACGGAGGCGAATCTACGGGGGCCGGAAGACCGCGTTTGGTTACCGATGGTCCGGCTGGATTGGTGCCTGCCCAGTCCTGGCTGTAGAACTGTGCCAAGCGGTGAAAGAAGTTGCCGGTTAAGGTGTGGTCACCGTTGGGGGCTGGACTTTGCCCGCTCGGAACCGGTGCAGTCCGTTCCGGGTCTGGGTTGCCCGCTTTCGACGAAGACGCTGGTGGCGGGTCGCCATCGAGCGCCATCGTCGTCTGATCGATCGGCGATTTTTCTGCGGACTGCTCAATCCGTCTTTCCGCGGCGGTTTGGTCCTGGTCGAGCCGTTGTGCTTGCTTGCTCGCTGCTCTCGACGATTGGCTTACCGATCCAGAAGCCTCGCTGGAATCGTCGATAGCCGATTGTTGACTTTGCAGTGGTAGCACAAGCGTTAAGGCGGCCAGCAGGATGAAGGCCGCCACCTTGCCAACTTCTACTACAGATTTGTTCGCATGATTCCTGGAATTCATGAATATGACTTCTCCACGTCGCCTGACTACATTGAACTTCGCAAGATTCCACTCACATGCGAAAGCTCCTTCGATCGAGTAAACCAGCATCTGGCGTGCCAACCGCAATTCGTTACCTAGGAGAAGCGGTGTATCACAATTCAGAGGCTCCTCAGTTGTTGTCCTGGTATGAGTTTTTCCTGGCGGGACTGTCCGTCATGGATAACCGCCGGCCGAGTACACTGCTATTTCTCATTGCCGGCTATCTCTCTCAAACGGCAGTACCGTTCCGCGATTGCTCCCTAAAACTTGTAGCCGGCCCACAATGCCCAGTAATTGAGGTTGCGGGCTGGCTGACTCTCCTTAACGAATCTCCCCGCGTAGAAAATTCCGTAGTCGGCCTGAAACCACAGGTGACGATTCGCTTGCCAGTGCACTTCCGTGCCTGGACGATGACCGACGAAACGCGCGTCGCTCTTTCCCGCAGGAATAATCAGAAATCCGGGGACGGCATACACTCCGTCGCGCAGGTTCTCTCGCCACTGAAATATCCAATCAACGGAGGCAGTCAAATTGTGCGGCAACGTCGTTTCAACATGAGGGTGTACGTCGATAAAGTTGATGGGACCTGGGCCTGCCGTGGCGAGGACGCCAAAATAATTTCCCTTCGGAAACAGGGGATTGAACGTACCCAGCGTATTCGTTCTGGGATCGTCGCCACTGGAGATGTCTGCCTTGGCGCTGAAACGTGGTTTCAGCGGAATCGTCGGTAAGCGGTAGCCGGTTTCCGACGCCACAGTCCATGCCCGGATATTTGCGGAACCGAAGGTGCCAAATTGCCAAAGCGCTTCGTAGTCGAAATCCCAACCGGACTTCGTTTGAGCGACGGGACGAGAGAGACGCCCACCGATGCTGTGCCGCACCTCTTGGCCGACACCTCGGTTGAATGCCGCTGTTTTTCGGTCGAGACCAAGGTAGTAAGTATCCAGAGTGATGCTCTTTGTCAAAGGTCGGACGCCATACACGCCCCAGAATTCGACTGAGTGGTCGGGCGCATTGTCAAAAAATCCGGGCTTATCCACGTCCGGTCGCATGGCGAAGCCGTCAATCTGCCAACGACCGATGCCGGTCTCTACTTTGAATCCGTCAAAACTCAAGCGGACATTTGGGCCCTCCCTCACGTCGATTATGCGACCCGAGCCGTATTCCATCTCCTGTCGGCCGGCTCTGAACTTGATCCAGTTTCGATCATTTCCCGTTCCGAGGTCGAAAAATGCGGCCTGAAAATCCAGTTTCTTTTCGTCGATCGGCCTCGGGCCGTTGATGCGATAAGAATTCAACCCGCTTTTCAGTTCTACGAACGAGCGGACGTGCTTGCCATAGTGAACGTCAAAATAAAACATGTACCGCTCGTTGAAATAGCCGTTCATGAACGGCTGTTGGCCCCAATTATCGTTTCCAATCTGTTCCCAAACCTCGCGAGCTTCGCCGCCCATGGATAAGAACCAACCATTCCGCCCTGATCGCAAAGAAATATATTTGATGGGATCCCAAAACTCCTGTCGTTCCGCTGAATCGGCGAGGAAACTCCAGTCGTCTTCCTCGCGAAGCAAGTGATAGGTTCGTGCTGGGGGTGAGGATTCGTTGATCGGAATCGATTGTCCTTGCGAAAGCAGCGAACCCACGGAA
>DATNKA010000485.1:0-2864 GCA_035603655.1 Candidatus Acidiferrales bacterium
CCTTGCGACGGAGAACGACGCGGTCCGCTTGGGGCGCAGCCAGGCGCCGGTAAAACAGATTACTACCGGTACACTGTGTCATCTGGAAGCCGCCATGGTCCAGAACGCGCTGGAAGGGTGGGATCTCAATCAACTCGACTTCCTTTTCGTTGAAAATGTGGGGAACCTGGTATGTCCTTCGTCCTACGATCTGGGTGAAAATCTTCGGCTTGTGCTTCTTTCGGTAACGGAAGGCGAGGATAAACCGCTCAAGTATCCGACAATTTTTAACAGTGCCGATGTGGCAGTGGTTACAAAAATGGATTTGGCCTCGGCGGTTGAATTCGACTGGCAGGCCGCATACGGCAATGTCCAGGCGGTACGGCCCGGTATGCAGGTTCTTAAACTTTCTGCCAGGAGCGGCGAGGGAATGGACGACTATCTCGACTTCCTCCAGAAGCGTCTGCATGAATCGCGAGTCGCCACTAATTTAAGCCCGGTGAGCGCAACTCCGTGATCAGTTTTCTATCCATAATCGCGGTAGGATTTTTTCTTGGCATGCGCCATGCCACCGACGCTGACCACGTGATTGCGGTGACCACAATCGTAAGTCGCCAGCGCAACCTGTGGAAGGCCGCGCTCACCGGAGTGTTCTGGGGAATTGGCCACACGTTCACGATCTTAGTCGTGGGTACGGCGATCATTCTCTTTGACGTGGTCATTCCCGCCCGCATCGGGCTTTCGATGGAGTTCTCTGTGGGCCTTATGCTCATCGTGCTTGGCGGCATGAATATCGCGAGCTTCATGCGCGCGGCGCGCCCGATCTCCCCCCTCCCGGAAGCATCTGACTTGGTTCATTCTCATCCTCACATGCATGGCGACTATGTGCATAATCACACTCATGGACACGAGGAATCGTATTCGCACAGCCATCAAACGCCGCTAACCTGGCTTGATCGATTATTTGGCAAGATCGGCCTCTATCAGCAGTTGCGTCCGTTGGTCGTGGGGATAGTTCACGGACTCGCCGGCTCGGCCGCAGTAGCGCTCCTCATTCTCACCACCATCCGCAATCCGCAGTGGGCGATCGTCTACTTGCTTGTCTTCGGAGCCGGCACCGTCGGCGGCATGATGCTGATAACAATGAGCATCGCTTCTGCGTTCAGGTTCTTTGGCCA
This sequence comes from Candidatus Acidiferrales bacterium, assembly GCA_035603655.1. Lineage (GTDB taxonomy): Bacteria > Acidobacteriota > Terriglobia > Terriglobales > Acidobacteriaceae > Sulfotelmatobacter. The sequence continues at coordinate 1,158 of DATNKA010000485.1, forward strand.
AAGAAATGAGAGATTTTCCCACTGGCTGGGATTCGCGTCGGGCTTATTGAGCTTGGCTTTTGGTTTCTTCCTTGCCTATCAGATCGGCTTCGCGAATGGACTTTTTTCTGGGCACCCGCAATGGACGCCGCGATAGAGATCGAGCTTCGCTCGGGCTCAGTTCGATTGCTTTGGCAGCAGAAAGTTCACGGCATCACCTTAGTGTCTGTAGACCGTTGTGTCGGCATGATAGTTGCGCCAGTCGAACCAATAGTCTTTCAGCGCAGGAACGCGGGCGAGACACGTTCCTCGGGCCGGGCCGGAGGTGGCACAGCCTTGAAAATTCCACAAGCTGGCGGTCGTAGTGTCGAGTAAGTTCCATTCTTTCTCCCCAGCGGGTTTGTCACCGGCGGGGGAGTTGGAATTGGATTGGAGAAAGAATTCGGCGTCGCGACCGTCGATGCGACTGACGAAAACACGGAAAGATTTGCCGTCCGGGCCAAGAACGAGAAGCAGCGGTGTTCCGTTGACGCGATCGAGAACGGGAGATTGTTTCGCGAAAGTTTCCCAAGGATAGGCCCGGGAAGCGCCATCAATTGCGAGCCCGATGACGACGTCGCGTGAGTTTAACTCGGTGCCGGGGAAGCTGATGACGACAGGAAGCTTGGCGACGTCAGGCTCCCAGTTGCTGTCGTACTCTTTGGTGTATTTGCCGACTGGTGCAAGTACTTGGCCAAAAGGAGATTCGCTTTTCCACTGGCCGAACGTGAGCTCGTCGCTGGGGACGAGGTCGAGCGCTGCGCCTTGCAGTGGGCCGTAGAGGGCTTTGCCGGTGATCTGCTGCCACCATGTTCCGGTTTCCTTATCGCGCATCAGGAAGTTCTGGTTGTTGATCCCGGCGAGATAAAAATGCAACTCTCGTCCGTTAAACCTTCGCGTCCACACCAGACCGGTGTGACATAGCGTTCAATAGGTGACAGCGATGGGCACGCCGCCGGCTACATCGTTGAGGACGTGATGGTAAGCCATCTGGCTGATCGGATAGGCACGGGCATCGCCCGCGACGCGGACAGCCATGATCATTTCTTTAGGATCGAGCTTGCTCTCGGATGGCGCGAGGAAGTGCGCTCCGGCAATAGGATGGAACATCCATTCGAAGTAGTTGAGACGAGCCATTACGGCGGAGAAAGTGACGACCAGCATTGCGAGCGCCAAGACGGCTTTGCCCGAGCGGCCTGAGACTCTCCACAACATGTAGGTCAAGATGAAACAAGCGAGTGCTGAAACCAACGTGAAAAGCGGCGCGCGTTGCCGCAGAGACATAGCAAGCATGAGCGCGCGCGGCGCCTGATGATGAAACGGGCGAATGATGAACGTCGGAATGAAGAACATGCCGATAGCGGTGAGGGCCAAGACGAAGAATAATATCCAGAGCCAGCGTGAACTCTGATATCGGTTCAGTCCCGGGTGCGCGGATTCAATCGATGGGGTCATAAGATTGGAAATCGGATGCACGGACGGTTTTGGTCCGTCACTGGATTTAAGTCAGTCACTCTATGAGAAAGAGTCTGGCGGAGGGAATAGTACAAAAAAATTAGAAACCCCGGTCCGCTGATCAGGACCGGGGCGACCGTTCTAATAGCTGTTGTTGTGGCTATTGTGGAGTGAAGTTTTGGTTGAACCCCAGACTGACCACGTCCTGGAACATGGGGGTTCCGGGAGGCAGAT
>DATNKA010000486.1:0-2748 GCA_035603655.1 Candidatus Acidiferrales bacterium
CTGGGCAGGATCAACATTTGCACAGCAGCCAACGGTAGGAGGCGCCAACTTGTTCGTGCCGTCGTTGCAGGCGGGTAAAGAAACCGACGCTGAACGGGCACTACCCATAACTCCCTTTTACAGAGAACAGGCATTCGGAACTGCCGAGGCAGGCACCTTGGTTCGCTCGGAGCCAGCTACCGACTTTGCGCTGCCGCCCGGTATTAAGGCTATCCGAATTCTCTATCACACCCGAACTGCGAGTAATACGGACACTCTCTCATCCGGCGTCGTACTGATTCCATATGGCCAGCCTCCCAGAGACGGATGGCCCTTGCTGGCTTGGTCTCACGGTACAAGCGGAGTCGCCAACAACTGTGCTCCATCCCTCATGAGATCTCTGTTCTACAACTGGGAAGGACTCTACGAATACGTGATGCTGGGCTATGCCGTGGTCGCGACCGACTATGCGGGATTGGGTACAGAGGGTCGACACGCTTATCTCGATATGTCGAGCAATGCCACCGATGTCGTTAACTCGATTCCAGCAGCTCACGCAGCAGTAGCTGATCTCAGCCAAAAGTGGCTTGTTATCGGTCATTCACAGGGGGGCTTGTCTAGCTTGGGGGTTGCAGAGTTGGAAGGCAGGATTAAGGATCCGAATTTTCTTGGCACGGTCGCACTCGCGGGCGCGAGCGACCTTCAAGACGGTATCGAATCGGTTTTGAACGCGAGGCTACCCATGTTAAACGGGCTAGTCGCATTCTGGGTCTATGGCGTCAAGACCGTTTACCCTCAACTCCAACTGAAGGATGTATTAACCGACCAAGCAGTCGCCCTCTATGACAGATCTGTCGAAGACGGATGCAGCGCTGCGAGCGGTGCATTCGCGGCGCTTCCCACCGATCAAATCCTGCAGCCTGGTTGGAACAGAAACCGGTATATCCAGCAATTCCTGGAGAGAAACCGACCCGGGACTAAGGCGACGTTCGGACCATTGCTCCTGGTTGTAGGGGGAGATGACATGCTGTTCACTGAAGCAGCTGGGCGGAAAGTCTTTCAGCGTCTCTGCGCCGGAGGTGGCCAGATTCAACGCAGGTTGTACCCCGGTCTCGGGCATGACCCAGTTGTCTACGGCTCTCTGAGAGACCAAATGGACTGGATCAAGGACCGTTTTGCCGGAAGGTCAGCACCGAGCGATTGTTCCTCTCGATGAACCCGAACGATGCATTGCGTCAACAACGCGATGACCATTGGGCAAACCGCTGCGTTCGATGCCAGGAGCAATGCGAATACGGCGCTTTGGGTGAGAGTGTAAATTCACTGATCCTACTTAGCACTGGATCCACTCAGGTCTCTATCCATTCTCTGTCCGAGGTGGAGAACAGAACATGATCTATACCCATTCCCTCGGTCGGGCCTCCCGGTACTACCCGGAGCGGGTTGCTCTCGCTCCAGACGGGACGCGCTTAACCTTTCGGGAGCTAGACGATCGTGTTGCTGACGTTGCGGCCGCGCTAAGCAGACTCGGTTTTGAAACCGGCGATCGGCTGGCACTTCTGCTTCCGAACGGACCCGAATACATCGAACTGGTGTACGCGTGCAGTTGGCTGGGAGTTATCGCGGTTCCCCTGAACACACGGCTCTCAGCAGTGGAAATCGATCGCATCCTCGCGGATGCAAGCCCGCGTGGTCTAGTGCGGCACTCATCTCTGCCGGTCCCAACGGTACGCCTCTCCTTGCAGCGGGTGCTTGACCAAGAGCCCTGGGAGGTTCGGAACGATCCCCATCCCAAGGTGCATTACGATCCGGAAGCGATTCTCGCTCTCATCTATACAAGCGGGACAACAGGCCAGCCGAAGGGCGTAATACTGTCTCACGCAAATGTCTTCGCGAACGTCCACAACTTCAACTACTGGATGCGATACAGAGAAGGCGGAGTCTATCTTCACGCAGCGCCAATCTTCCACATTGCTGACTTTCCCGCCATGTTCGCAGCCCCGGCTTTCGGTGCGTGTCAAGTCACAATTCCGAAGTTTAGTCCACAAACCTTCTGCGAGACCGTCGAACGCGAACGCGTGAGTCACACGGTTTTGGTGCCGACCATGATCAATCTGCTGACCCAATTTTCGGAGGCTAAGAAATATGACTTGAGTAGCCTTGAGGTACTGGCTTACGGCGGATCTCCCATCGCACCGGAACTTATCCATCGGACGAAATCTCTTTTGCCGAATCTCAAACTGGTTCAAGTCTACGGATTGAGCGAAACGGGTTTTCTCACGGGCCTGCAGAACCAGGAGCACACTGACGACAGGCTCTTGTCCTGTGGGAGACCTTGCCCTGGAATCGATGTGCAAGTTGTGGACAAGTCAGGGAAGCAAGTCGAGGCTGGGCATCATGGTGAATTAGTGGTTCGGGGCGCGAATGTCATGCGCGGCTACTGGAACAATCCGGAAGAAACCGCGGTTGCATTCCGAGATGGGCTGTTTCGCACAGGAGACATCGGCTATCAAGATGCGCCAGGATATTTCTACATTTTGGACCGCCTGAAGGACATGATTGTCACGGGCGGAGAAAATGTCTACTCCGGTGAGGTCGAGGCGGTTATTTATCAGCATCCTGCAGTTCGCGAGGTGGCAGTCTTCGGAATACCCGACCCACAATGGGGAGAACTCGTGATGGCTTGCGTGGTCCTAAAGCCGGGACGGGCTCTTACCGTTGATGACCTGATCAGCCATTGCCGGCGAACTCTTGCCAATTACAAGATTC
>DATNKA010000487.1:0-4949 GCA_035603655.1 Candidatus Acidiferrales bacterium
CGCATGTCCGGCGAAACGTAGTAGGTATGCGTTCCTGGTTGGCCCACCGGTGTCACTCGCTCGGGACTTCCTTTGCCATCGACCCGGGTTCGGAAAAGATAACGTTGCGTGGCGTTTCCCGGAGAAGCAGTGTAGTAGATCCAGTGTTCGTCTGCGTCCACTCCCAGGAGATCAATCACATCGAAGGCGCCTGCAGTCAACAAGCGAACTTGTTTGCTGTCCCTTGCAATCAGGTAAACGTGCCGCCAGCCATCCTGTTCGCTTACCCATAGAAAATCCTTGCCGCCACTCAGCCATTTCAAATCGTCGACTACATCCACCCAGGCGGTGTCATGGTCCTGATACACGCTTCGCGCGGCGCCGGTTTTGACGTCGGCCAGCAGCACGTCATTCGTATTTTGCAGACGATTCAAGTGCTGCATGATCAGCGAGTAAGAATCTCCTGCCCATTCCATACGCGCAATATAGTTGTCGTTTGCGTATCCCGGAACTTGCATCCATCGAGTGTCACCGCCAACCGACGGTACTACACCGACGCGAACCGAAGAATTCCGAGTTCCCGGCTGCGGGTAGGGAATCTGCTGGACCGCAGGATAGATCCCAAACTCCGGATAGGGAATATTCGTCAGCACTTGATGCGGCGCCCCCGTGTCGTAAATCAAGTCGAATGTCTTGACAAGGCTTGTGTCGAACTGCCAATACGCAATGCGTTTGCCATCCGGGCTCCAGCGAAATGCATCGCGGACATCGAACTCTTCCTCATAGACCCAGTCTGAGGTGCCATTGATAATCTTCTCGGAACCATCTGAAGTCAGCCGCGTGATTTCTCCACTCTCGAGATCTTCAACATAAATGTTATTGAAACGCACATAGGCCACCCTCGATCCGTCGGGCGAGAACTTCGCGAACAGGAGAGTGGCGGGAGGTCCTCCTCCTCCTAATTTCCGAAGATTTCCAGACTTCCGGTTTAGCACCCAATAATCTCCGCGAGTGTTCTTGCGCCAAACCCTTTTTGAGTTCGTAAAAAGCAGAACCCGATTGAAATCGCTCGACAAGGCATAGTCCTCAATGCGGATTGGCTTTTTCTCGTCAGGCACGTTTAGTTGCTTGGCCGAAACCAATACCTCTCTCTGCGCCGTCGAGGTGTCGTAGAGTACTAGTTCGACAGTCTCTCCCCCCGTCGCGGCGGGCTCCAGAGTGCTATAAGATCGTCCTCCATCCAACCAGCGTACCGGTCCATAGGGTTTCGCTCGAAAACTCTGGTCAAGAAATGCGCGACGCAGGAGCTCAGTCGCAGCCGGAGATTGCGCGTTGAGCGCGACAGCAGCAAGGCAAGCAATGGTCATCGAGACAACAACGTTCCGAAGAAACTCGAGAGCAAGGGCTAATCGCCTTCGCCTTCGTGCGTACTGCGGGTTAGTAACGGTTACGAGCATTCGAGCTCCTCCGGGAGAGCCAATCCCTGAAATTTGCTTTTGCACTCTTTACTCCGCACTCTGAAGATCACCGGCTTCGGATTTCGCAGGCTGGAAGTCCCGAATTCGTTCCCCCCAGCCAATCAAGAAGTAGATGGGTATCCCCAGCAGGATGATCAGCAATCCCGGCCACGTCGTCGCCGGACGATACGCAAACAGTACGGCGAGAATCGCGCTGGCGGTGAGAATGTAGAAAGCCGGAACCACTGGATATCCGATCGTACGGTAGGGTCGCGCCGCGTCAGGCCGCGTGATGCGAAGGCGAAACACGCCGGCCACGGTCAGGACATAAAAGATCAGCGCTGCTGAGATGACATATTCGAGCAGGTTGCTGTATAGGTTCCCCCACTGCTTCGTCGCAGGATTGTAAGTCCGGGGCAACACCAGGAGAGCAGCCCAGAGTCCCTGCAGCTTCAACGAAGAAGCGGGGACGCTCGCGGCGTTGAGTTTGCCGGCGAAAGGGAAGAAGAGCCGCTGGCGAGCCATCGCATAGTAAACGCGTGCTCCCGTCAACGTTAAGGCATTAATGGTGCCGAAGGTCGAGATCATGATCGCCGCCGCCATGACCGATGCCCCAACGTCCGGGAAGATCACCCGCAAAGTGGCAGTTCCCACGCGATCCGCGGGGGCATGTTGAATTGCTTCCAACGGGAGTGTCATGAGATACGCAACGTTCGCGAGAATGTAAAGTAAGATGACCCCGATTGTGCCAATCACCATGGCGAGTGTGACATTGCACTCTGGACGCTTTACTTCGCCGGCGGCGAACGCGATGTTGTGCCACGAATCCGCCGAGAACAGCGATCCGGTTTGGCTTAAGCAGATGGCGACGAACATGCCGGTCATCGTTGCTGCAGTGAGTCCGGGTCCCAGCGAGTCAATTCCTTGCGGGCGCCATGGATGGCTGAAATTTGCGTGCAGCGCTGCGGCGTTACCTCCAAGGAGAATCCCGAGGATGATCAGACCACCCAGAGCGATAGTCTTGGCGACAGTGAACACATTCTGAACCAGCTTGCCGTAGCGCAGTCCTAGAGTATTGCCGAATGTAAGTAACGCGATCACGGCAATCGCGAGTGCTTGAGCGGTTGAAAGCGACACGGCATAGTGGCTTGAGATGTGGACGGGCGCCATCAGATATTTGTCTTCCGAGAGCGGCGGCCATAGCACCCCGGAAAAACGTGCGAAGGCAACTGCCACTGCGGCAATTGTGCCGGTCTCGATGACGGAGAACAGGGTCCACCCATACAGGAAACCCCACACGGGCGAGTACGCTTCGCGGAGGTAAAAGTACATGCCGCCGGCCTGTGGCATCATCGCGGAGAGTTCGCCGTAGCAAAGCGCACCCGCGATGGTAAGTGCGCCCGCGACGCCCCATGCCACTAAAAGCCAACCTGCGCTTCCGATCTGACGTGCCATCTCCGCTGGAACGATGAAAATGCCCGAGCCAATCATGGCGCCGACCACCAGCATGGCGGAGTCGAACAAGCTTAGACCCCGTGCGAATTCACGCCGGTTGGGGTCCTGGCACTTCGATTCGAGTTTTTCGGTCAACCGTAATCCTGGAAAACGAAGAGTTTGACGATTGCATATTGTATCCATAAAATACGACAGGCGCACCTTAATAAGGAGACCGAGGCGGAGCCTCCTTTTTACTGGCGTTTTGCTGAACAGGCCTGAAAATCAAAGAAAATGAGTCCTACTCATAGAATCCGGGTCATCGATTCCCATACCGGAGGCGAGCCCACCCGGTTGGTTGTGAGCGGTGCCCCTGACCTCGGGGCCGGATCGCTTGCCCAGCGCTTGCAATGCTTCCGCAGCAAGTACGACAGTTTTCGCTCCGCCGTTGTGAATGAGCCGCGGGGGTCCGATGTCATGGTTGGGGCATTGCTTTGCGATTCCATGGATCCAGCGTGCGTTGCCGGTGTGATCTTCTTCAATAACGTTGGCTATCTGGGGATGTGTGGTCACGGAACGATTGGTTTGGTTGCGACATTGGCCCACCTGAAACGCATTGAACCAGGAGAGCACAAGATAGAAACGCCGGTGGGGACAGTCAGCGCAGTTCTGCACAAAAGCGGCGAGGTTACGGTGAATAATGTGGCGAGTTATCGCAGTGCCGCGAATGTCGCAGTTGAGGTGCCGGCATATGGCGAAGTACGTGGCGATGTGGCTTGGGGCGGAAACTGGTTTTTCTTGGTGCGCGATCACAGCATGCAGTTAACGCTGCAGAATATCGATGAACTTACGGCTTTTACGTGGGCCATCCGCCGTGCGCTTCGCGACAATCAGATCACCGGTGCGGACGGTAGAGAGATTGATCACGTCGAGTTGTTTGGCCCTTCTCAACTTCCAGGAGTTGATAGCAGGAATTTCGTTCTCTGCCCCGGCAAAGCCTATGATCGTTCTCCCTGCGGCACCGGGACAAGCGCCAAGTTAGCTTGCCTTTACGTAGACGGAAAGATCCGTGAAGGTCAAACTTGGAAACAGGAAAGTATTGTCGGGAGTGTGTTTGAGGGAAGGGTGACAATACGGGACGGGCAGATTTATCCGAGCATTACAGGATCAGCATTTGTGAACGCCGAGGCCGAGTTGTTGCTCGATGCACGCGACCCGCTCTGCATGGGTATTCGCGCATGAGCAACGCCGCCTATGACGTAGCTATTGTGGGAGCTGGCATTGTGGGGGCGGCCTGTGCCGATGAGCTCGCACGCCGCGGCATGCGGGCAGTGGTTATCGATCGGGAAATCGTGGGCAGCGGTGCAACCGCCGCAGGGATGGGGCACATCGTTGTCATGGACGATTCCGACGCGCAGTTTGCCCTGACTCGCTACTCCCAGCAGTTGTGGCAGGGGTTGATATCAGAACTGCCGGATGACGTGGAATACGAGCAATGCGGGACAATCTGGGTGGCAGCAGACGAGCAAGAGATGATCGAGGTACGCCGCAAGCGGGACTACTACGGCAACCGCGGGGTTCCGACGCAAGCACTCGATGCGCAAGCCTTGCAGACCCTCGAGCCCAACCTTCGCCCAGGAATCGCTGGAGGACTTCTCGTTCCGGAAGATGGTGTACTCTATCCGCCCTGCGCAGCCCGTTTTCTCATGAAGCGCGCGCAGGAACGCGGGGTGAATCTTCGGCTTGGCGTTACTGTCGAGCAGATTGGCCAAGGGCGAGTTCGGTTGGCGGACGGCTCAGAGATCGCGGCCGAGATCGTTGTGAATGCGGCTGGAGCGTGTGCGCCGCATCTCTCGCCAGGACTTGAGATCAAGAAAAGGAAGGGCCATCTAGTCATCACCGATCGCTATCCGGGATTCTTAAGGCATCAACTGGTGGAACTCGGTTACTTGAAGAGCGCTCACTCTGTGAGCGGTGATTCCGTGGCGTTCAACGTACAGCCTCGCCGAACCGGTCAGATCCTTGTTGGATCTTCGCGGCAATACGGTGCAGAGCACAAGGAGGTAGACAACTCTGTGC
>DATNKA010000488.1:0-3483 GCA_035603655.1 Candidatus Acidiferrales bacterium
AGCGCCACGGGCGGCGGACCAAAGGCCCTGAATTGTTGTCAGCTTTGCGCTCGACTCACTGCGCGAAGGCCGATGGCATTCGCTTCCGTCTGCGATTTGAGAACAAGCTTTTGGGCAGACTGCCTTTTGGTCCGGGCTACCGGATTCCGCGCAAACTGGAGTCGAGCCACATCCTTCTTATGGGTGACACCGGCAGCGGTAAATCGACTGCAATCCGGCAGCTCTTACGCCAGGTCCAGGAGCGCGGAGAGAGCGCCATCGTTTACGACCCGGCCATGGATTTTGTGGGCGAGTTCTACGACCCAAAACGCGGCGATCTGATCCTCAATCCGCTCGATGCGCGCTGCCCATACTGGAATCTTGCAGCTGAGCTCATGCGGGAGGAAACGGCTACCACGATTGCCGCCGCGTTCCTCCCTGACACGGAGTACGAGAGGGAGTTTTTTACCGATGGGCCGCGCCGCATTCTCGCTCATCTGTTAAAGCGGAAGCCGCAACCGAGAGACCTTTTGGAGTGGATGGCCGCACCAGGAAAGATGGCTGAGATGGTGAAGGGGACACCCCTTGCCGCTCTGCTCGATCCTGCCGCGCCGCCTCAGCGAGCGGGCGTGATCGCCAGCATGAACATGGTTGCCGACAGCTTGGAGTCGCTGCCGGAATATGACGATGCGCAGGGCAAGACGTTTTCGACTGCCGAGTGGTACACGGAGCGCAAGCGGTGGGTGTTTCTGACCTCCAGTGCCGACTATCGCGAGAAGCTTTTGCCACTGCACAGCGTGTGGCTCGACCTGTTCATTTTGCGCATGATGGGCCATTGCGAAGACTCTGACGCAAAGCCAGTTTGGTTCGTACTCGACGAGCTGGCTTCATTGAATAAGCTGCCCCAGCTTCATACCGCGGTCACGGAAAGCCGCAAGTATGGGAACCCGGTTGTGCTGGGATTTCAGGGGCGCAGCCAACTGGAAAAACGCTACGGCCAGGACGCCGAAGCGATGCTCTCACAGCCCGCGACCAAGATTTTTTTCAAGACCAGCGAGCCGCGCGCGGCCAAGTGGATTTCCGAGGCCATCGGCGAGATCGAGGTCGAACGGCTCAAGGAATCGCGCAACTTGGGCCTGCTCCGCAGCAAGAAATCGTATGCCATGGAGATCGCCATCAAGCCGCTGGTCATGGCTTCAGAGATTTCCGGTCTGGAGTCACTGCGTGGCTTCATCAAGCAGGAGAACCGGGTCGTGCCAGTCTGGTTTCAGCTGACGAAAAAGCGCAACAAGCAGCCGGAGTTTATCGAACGCAAGATGCCGGCGTTTCCACCGAAGCCGGTCGAGACAACCCTCCCTTCGACGAGAAGGCCGGAGTCATCGACAGCGCCGGAAAAGCCATCGCGATCACTACTGGCTTCCCAGGCTGCGCTTCCATTCGATGTGCCCGCCAAATCTAGAGATAACGGCGAGGACAGAGATCGGGAAACAGAAAAGAGCGAGAACGAAGCCGGTCAGGGTAAAGAAGGCTTCGTCTGGCACAACTCCCAGGGAATCGACTGAAATAGACGGTAGAGCCTATAGCTCTGCCCCAGGGTTTTGATTGCGGGATCGAAATTTCCTCAGTCCGGTTTGAAGTTCATATACTAGGCAGCGAACAGCGAGTACGGTCCCCAGCCACATGCTGACGATTTCGAAACCATTATCGGGAGGCCAAGCCCGCACCTACCACGAGCGGGAGTTCGCCGCACAGGGGCAGAACTACTGGAGCCGCGACCAGCAGGGCCACAGCGAATGGCAGGGCAAGCTCGCTGAGCAGTGGGGATTGCACGGCGCAGTTGGTTCCGAACACTTCGCGCGGCTGAGCGAAGGCCAACACCCCGAGACCGGAGCGCAACTCGTACGCCATCAGACCTCTAAAACCTACGAGGGCAAGTACGGCACGGAGGTCACCAGTGTTGAGCATCGAGCCGGATGGGATGCGACGTTTTCCGCGCCAAAGTCGGTCTCCTTGACTGCTCTCGTGGGCGGGGATGAGCGCGTGCGAGAAGCGCACCGAGAGTGTTCGGGTTGCACTGAGCGAGCTAGAGCGGTACACCCAGGCGCGAATCGGCAATGTGCGTTTGCCTGAGACGACGGGCAAGTTCGTCGCGGCGACCTTCGAGCACGACACGGCGCGTCCGGTCGAAGGGTACGCGGCACCGCAGCTTCATACCCATGCGGTGATCTTTAATGTGACCGAGCGGGATATCGAGGCGCAGAACGGAATAAAGAATGGGAAAGAGACGCGTGCCTTGCAGCCGCAGGAATTGTTCGCTTCGCAGCGCTATGCAACCAGTGTCTACCGCTCCGAGCTGGCAGTACGGCTTGAGAACTTGGGTTACACACTAGAGCGCGGGAAGCATGGGCAGCCCGAGATCAGTGGCTATACAAAAGAGTATCTGGAAGCCTCCAGTCCTCGCCGCGAACAGATCAAAGACCATCTCCGTGAGTCGGGGATCAACGGCGCGGGAGCCGCGCAGGTCGCGGCGTACCGCACCCGAGATCGTAAAGAGCTGCTCTCGCCTGAACAGGTATTGCAGCGGCATCGCGACCTGGCCGCGCAGCACGGACATCAGACCGACCGGGTCGTGGCTGAGGCGCGCGAGCATCAGCAACGACAAGCATGGGGACGGAGTGAGACGCAGGCAGAGCAACAAACGCGGCTACACGCTTACGAACCCGCGCAGGCGGCGGGGCAGGCCGTGACCTATGCCCGCGATCATGTTTTTGAGCGCTCGGCGGTCGAAGACCGGCGCGACATTCTGGAAGCGGCACTGAATCGTGGGATGGGGCAGACCACGATTGCCCAAGTCCGGCAGGAGTTCGAACGCAGAGTGCAGACAGGCGAGTTCATTGCTGTCGAGCACGTAGGTGCTGGACAGCAGTACACGACCGCCACGATGCTGCGCATGGAACGCGAGATCATCGGCCATATGCTGGAAGGCAACCGGCGGGGTTACAACGATTCGACGTTGGTTCCGGCACACATTCGCGTCGAAACGGAAGACCGGCACCGGGAATTGAATGCCGGGCAGCGCCAGGCAGTGGAAGAAATATTTCTCTCTCGCGAAAAGATTGTTGGCCTAGATGGAATCGCTGGCGCTGGCAAAACGACTACGCTCGCCGTGGTGCGCGAGGGCGCTGAGTCAGCCGGGTACAAAGTCGAAGGATTTGCGCCCACGTCCCGCGCTGCGCAAACGCTGGGAGATGCCGGGATTGAGAGTATGACCTTGCAGATGCATCTTGTCCGAGGCCAGCGTGCCGATACCGGAGGGCACCGGCTCTATGTGCTGGACGAAAGCTCTTTGGCCTCTACGAAGCAGATGCACGAGTTTGTCGAACGCCTGCATCCGAACGACCGGGTACTGCTGGTGGGAGATACTCGCCAGCATGAATCGGTCGAAGCCGGCCGCATCTTCGCGCAGCTACAGGATGCGGGCATGAAGACGGTGAAGTTGGAAGA
>DATNKA010000489.1:0-2650 GCA_035603655.1 Candidatus Acidiferrales bacterium
AAAGCGCAATTCGCCGCTTTTTTCCTGCACGATCCCAGGCATCGAGGCGAGCAGCTCTGCCTGGTGTCCGTTTCCATGAGTGCCATCGCCGTTCCAGCCATACTCCTTCAGGTCGAGTCCGGACGACATGCGCACAAAGGCCTTGATCTCCTGCAGCCGTTGCACCGAGTTCACCATCTGATAGCCCGCTTTATTTTTCTCGATCAGCCAATCGACCAGAGAGTCGATCTCGCGCCAGTCTTCCGGGCGGATGTAGGTGGGGTTGTCATACAAGTGCTTGAAGTGGTCATCCTGTTCGAGCATCGGAGTTTCATTGATGTGATAGTCCGTGGCAATGCGATGGTCATGTGCATATTCGGTCAGCTTTCTGACGTCATCCATGTTATTGCGGCAGATGTTGATGTTGAAAAAGACCAGGTAGCCGTCCACATATTGTTTACGTAGGATGTGTTCCAGATTCTGCTGCGAGGGAACAAACGCTTTGGGCAGACTCGGCTGCAGGTCCCAGGAGTCGAGTGCGAAATTAAATACCGCCACGCCTGCATCGCCAAGACGGTCTGCAACGTCGGGGCGCAGCAGGCGTCCATTGGTGGCGATGTATACCCAGAAGCCTTTCTTCGCCGCGTAGTAGACGACTTTATGAATGAACTCGGGCCGCAAGAGAGGCTCGCCACCCATCAGCGCCAATACGCGGCAGCCATTGTCGTGCAGCCAGTCGATCGAACGCCGTGCCACATCCTCGGTCATGCCTTTGACTTTGTTGTTGTAGGACCAGCAGTACCAGCAATCCAGATTGCACTTGTACTCGACAAATAAATACGCGGTGATCGGGTGGAACTCTCCGGGCAGAACTCGCGAGCGAACGTAGGGACCTAGCCATCCGCGTGAGTAGCGGTAGACGTCCTTTGCGCCCCACTTGCGCTTCTCCGGCGGTGTATCAGGCCCCGGATCGCTGAAGCGTTGCGGGTGCTGGGGGAAGATGGGCTGGGGGAGGGTTAAACCCCTGGCTTCCGCCGGCGCGGGAGGCCGCTCGGTGGAATTCATCAGGAGATCGTGGATTGCTACATCGATGCGGAACTTGGCGGCTGTGGCCATTTGCAATTCACCTCTAGCTAGTTTTCCGAAGGCGGTTCCTCCGGGTGAACCGTCGGCATTGCCACTGGGGGTTATGCAAGAGAGATGCCAAAGTCCCAACTGGTAAGTCCGGTCCGCAGCCCTTCATTGAGCAAGGTTGCGAGTCGAGTTATGTTTGCCGCGTGTCTGAACTTTCCCTTTCATCGCATTGAGGAAGAACGATCTTTAACTGGCCTTCGTGAGGCGTTCCCTCCCTGACTGCCCTGGTTCTGTTTCCTCTTTGCGCTGGTCCTCCAGACTTGCCGACCGTGACCAACCGTTGACATTACTGACGAATGTCGAAGGATGCTTTCGACACTTGCCGACACCTGCCTCGCCCGATCCCCTCTTTTTCACTAGAGTCAGCGATTTACAAGACACCCCTATGGCGCATGGCTTTGGCCGGTCAGTTGCTTTGACCTAATTTGATCTTGGAAGACTCAGGTTTAAGGTTTCTGTCATTTACAGGAGAAGGCGGAATGAATCGCCGTGTTTTTGTCTTTGTCTTTGTCTCTGTCTCTGCACTCGTGCTCTTCCTTTACGGATCGAGGACTTCTGCGGCGCAGGAGCAGCAGACCGCGTTGCCTGACGCGCCCAGGGCGCAGCCGGGAATTATTGTTGGCACTGTACTCGATGTGAACAACGACGCGGTCCCGAGCGCCACCGTCGTTCTTCAAGGCCCTATTCTCAAGAGCCCTCGCACCGTCGCGTCGAACGACAACGGATTCTTTGAATTCAATGATCTCGAGCCGGGAACCCCCTATCACGTCAACATCAGCGCTCAGGGATTTGCCAGCTGGACTTCGCCCGACGTCACCCTCCAACCAGGCCAGTATGCAATTCTGAGGGTCAATAAGCTCCGGGTTGCCGAGGCGGTGACCAGGGTGACCGTGGGTTATTCCGCCGAGGAGCTCGCCACCGAGCAAGTCAAGATCGAGGAGCATCAGCGCCTTTTCGGCATCATCCCTAATTTCTACGTGGCTTATGATCCAAATGCCGCACCGCTCACGACGAAGCTGAAATTCAAGCTTGCCACCAAGGTTGCGTTCGACCCCGTCACCTTTGCCGGGGTAGGTATAGTTGCCGCCGCCGGGCAGGCGGGGGACCACCCCAACTATCCCCAGGGCGTGAAGGGTTACGCTGAGCGCTATGGCGCTTCCTACGCGAACGGCTTTAGCGACATCATGATCGGCGGCGCCATTCTGCCATCACTTCTGCACCAGGATCCGCGCTACTTCTACCAGGGCACGGGCACAAATAAGTCCCGGGCTTTCCACGCACTCATGAGCCCGTTCGTCTGCAGGGGAGACAACGGAGAGCAACAGCCGAACTACTCGACGATCGGTGGCGATCTGGCGTCGGCCGCCCTCTCCAATGCTTACTATCCGGCGTCAAACCGCGGCTTCGGGCTGTTCATCGGGAATTTCCTGATCGGAACCGGGCAGCGAGGGGCCGCCAATCTGGCGCAGGAGTTCCTCCTGCGCCGAGTTACGTCTAAGGCCAAGGAGCGCGCCCTCTCCCAGAAGCAGGACCAGCA
>DATNKA010000490.1:0-13040 GCA_035603655.1 Candidatus Acidiferrales bacterium
ATACGAAAGCGACCGCTTCCGCTTGATGCTTTACGACCGGAAGACGGGGGAGAGGAAGGATCTAACGGAGAGCTTCGATCATGGGGTGGGCTCATTCGCCTGGGTCCCCGACTCCAGGACGATCTACTTCAGCGCCGAGCATAAGCGACATTCTCTGATCTACGCCGTCGGAGGATTTTCCGGCGGTGCCGTGATCTCGACTCGGACCTTGGTAGGCGGCTTCGACGACGACGTCGCAGTCGCTCCTGATGGCAAGAGGCTGGTGTTCAGTCGTAACTCGATCGCGGCTCCGAATGAGATCTACGAAGCTGATGCAACGGCAGACGGATGCCCGGCACGGACCGGCGATGTCGACCGCGGGAAGGAAAGCTGTTCATTGAGCAAGGATTGGGCGCTGACTCACCTGAACCAGGAACTGCTTTCGCAAGTCGCCATGTCCCCGGCCGAGCCTTTCTGGTTCAAAGGTGCGAAGGGCGATGATGTGGAGGGATCTCTCGTCAAGCCGCCGAACTTCGATGCCAGCAAGAAATATCCTGTGAAGTTCCTCATCCACGGCGGGCCGCAGGGCGCCTGGGGAGACGACTGGAGCTACCGCTGGAATCCCGAACTTTTTGCCGCACCAACCTCATCAGGCCCAGGATATGTGGTCATCATGATCAACTTCCACGGCTCGACCGGCTACGGGCAGAAGTTCATCGACGCCATCAACGGTGACTGGGGCGGCGCTCCGTATGAGGACTTGATGAAGGGGCTCGACTACGCGGAGAAGACTTATCCGTTCATCGACAAAGACCGGGAGTGCGCCCTGGGCGCCAGCTACGGCGGATATGCAATCAACTGGATACTTGGACACACCGATCGATTCAAGTGTCTGGCGTCGCACGATGGCATGTTCAATGCCGAATCCGCCTGGGGGACTACCGAGGAACTCTGGTTCAACGACTGGGAGTTCAAAGGCACTCCCTACGATAACCGCGCGATGTATCAGAAGTGGTCGCCGCATCAGTATGCAAAGAATTTCAAGACGCCGACTCTCGTAATCCACGGCCAGCGCGACTACCGCCTGGATGTGAGCGAAGGCTTCCAGCTTTTCACCACGCTGCAGATGGAAGGTGTGCCGTCAAAGATGCTGTATTTTCCGGACGAAGGACATTGGGTGCTGAAGCCGCAGAATTCGCAGCTTTGGTACAAGACAGTGAATGATTGGGTGGATCAGTGGACTAAGAAGTGATTTCGTGTGGCGCAGACATCCACGCCCGCGTTGGGGCAAGTTAGTACAAGGCCAGTGGGCGGATGTCCTGCTCTCCGGCCTTCTTGATACCCAGCGCAATCGGGACTGGCGGGCCTTTGCGAGCAATGGTTGCCGGCACCCACAGCTCCTGGTCGCGATTAGGACCGGTGGGATCCTTTGCCGCGTCTGAAATAAAGAACAGAATCGGCTCGGTCAGGCGCAACCGGTATTCACGGCCGGGTCTCCAGCGATCAAACGTCAGGTTGTCACAGCTCCAGCTGGCAGGGCTATCATCAAACACCGCGACCGGAGCGCCATCCATCAGCTCAATGGAACCGCACTCCCGTCCGAAGCCGCTAAAGCGAGGGTGTCGTAGAATCGCAGACGCGGAATCGCATTTTGCGGCATTGCCGCCGACAGGTAGTCTCGGAGGGCACGCATCTGCTGAAGGGCGACTTCCTCACCGACTGTCGCAGTTCTTGATACTAAATTCCCAGCTTGGGGGTGCGGCGGACGTGTTCCTCGGCGCTAAGATTGGCCCCCGCGAGCAGCAGTAATCCTGACAGGAATGCCCCAAACATCAGGCTCACCGAGAGCGCGAAGGGGCCATAGACTTCCGCGAAATTAAGCCAGGGCAAGGCCAGGATGTAACCATACTTCAGAGCCTCCGACAGCAATCCCATGATTAGGGCGGTAGGCAGAACGGCGCGCGCCGGAACCTTGCCATTGGGCAGCACCCAGTAAATAAGGAAGAAGATAGCGATGCTGGCAGCAATGGCGAAGAGCTTCATTACTATGAAGCCGACCAGTCGGACGAATCCTGTGCCATGGCCGCGCAGGAGGGATTCGAGTAAACCTACGTTCCCGGCCGTCATGGCAACCGACAGCAGAGCCAGCACGCCACAGCCGAACGCCAGCCCGAGCGAGATCGCCTGATTTCCGAAGTACGAGCGATTATTGGGAAAGCGCCAAATGCGGTTGAGCGCGACTTCGAGTGGCATGAATATGCCGGACGAGGTAACCAGCAGAATGATTAACGATACTATTTGAACGCGTTGGCGGCTGTTCACCATGGCATTCAGGTTGCGGATGACGAACTCCTGGCCGGCGGGCAAGTAGTCGCGCAGTAACTCCACGAGGACGTCATACATTACGCGCGAATGGAAAACGCGACGGATCAGCGTCATCAACAGCACGACGAACGGGAAGAAGGACAGAATCGAATTGGCAGCGACGGAGAATGCAAAAGTGTGCACATCGGTTCGCAGCAGGTACTTGACCGTTGAGACCAGCACCGAGGGGCGAGGGCGGCGAGGGCGCTCGGGAGGGCCAGGCAGTATTTCCGCGGGCGTAGCCGGCGTGGCTATGGTTTGTTCAGGCATGGGACTAGGTTAATCGTATCAAGGGTTTGGCCCGGTGCCGGTATTTCGCTCACACCAAAAGGTTAGGGCCCTTCGGGGGGCTTTTCTTGTACTTCGTTAAAGAATTGAACATGATCAGAGTTATTTTTTTGGGGTCCACCCCCTTATTCTTCTTGTAAAACGATTTAGTAGTGCTTATTATCGTTTGCTCATTACCCAGTGAATGCTGGGCGATGCGTTAGTAAGGCAGGTTGACGTCTTGAGTAGGGCCGTAGAAACAGCTTCGATGGTCCAAGGCTCCGAAAGTTCTCGCCGCGATGTCTTGGCGTGGCGCTGAACCGAGGAGTCTTTTACTTTGGAGGCGATTCCTTCGGCACTAGCGGACGCGACTGAGTTCCACCGTTTCCCTGGAGGGGGCGTCCCGGTTCGCCGGGGCAACAATACTGGAGATCCGGGGAACAATTCTTGACGAAAGTGAAAGGAGTTTTTCCGTGAGAGAGAAGGGAACAGTAAAGTGGTTTAACGGGGCGAAGGGATATGGATTTATCCAGCGCTCCACGGGAGAGGACGTTTTCGTACATTTCTCCGCGATTCAGGAGAACGGCTACCGCTCGCTCAATGAGGGTGAGACCGTGGAGTTCGATTTGCTGAAAGGCCCCAAAGGCTTCCAGGCGGGCAACGTCGTTCGCGCCTAAATGCAATTACTGCCATTGCTGCCCTCCCGTACTGAACGGGAGGGTTTTTAATTCAATATGACGCCAGAAGTCGACGAGGGATGCCGAACAATCTAGTAAGAACAGTCCAGGACGAGGATGTCCTTCTTGCGATTTGCGCCAAGATCCGGCCACAGATCATTTCACCGCAGTTCGACCGACACCAGATCTCCATCCGAGATTCCGCCGGGCTTATAGTTCACCGACACCGAACGATCATTCCAAGCGCAAGAAAAGTTATCGGCTCCGATGAGGAGCAGAGACTTGTAATCGGCGGTGCGCAGTTTCAGAACAGTTCCGGCCGAGGACACGGTGAGAATGGCGGCGGGAGACTGAGAGCAGTCCACGCCTAACAGACGGCCTTGGAAAAACTTCGCGGGGCGCTTGTCCCCGTCCCCCGGGTTTTGCGAAGTCTGCGCTGCGGCGCGCTTAGCTGCGTCTTGCTCGAGCACGTCGAATGGAGAACTCTGGGGAGAGAATTTTGGCGCGGTTGAGGCCGCTGAGAGGCCGTACTTCTGCTGGTTCGCGAGCCGACCTAACTGTTCGCGGGCTTCGGCTGCTACCTGGGGATTGCCGCTGGTCTTTAAATGTTCGAGCAGGGCCCGGGCGGCGTCCCACTTCTTGGCTTCAATGTGGATTTCCGCCAGGTGATAGACGTACTCCTGATTGCGCGGGCTGAGTTGAATGGCGGCGCGCTCCGCCTGCAGGGCCGCGACCGGACCACCACCCACCATGCGCGCCATCGCCGTCAGGTCATAGGCGTCGGCGAATTCCGGATACCAATCCAGCACGGCCCGCAGATCCTGCAGCATGTTGGGCAGGCCCTGAATATCGCCGTGCTTGGCTTTGGCGATGCGGTACTTCAGCACGGCAAGGTAGTAACGGATCCACATATCGCGCGGGTTTAGGGCAGCGGCGTCGCTGAGTTCTTCGGCGGTCGCGTCGAATTCACCGTGCTCGAGATGGTCCCAGGCGAGAGCGCGGTGGGCGATCTCGTCGCCCGTGGCCGCCACCAAAGGACCATCTTGCGCGTCGTCTTTGGTTTTCTTGTTGTTCGCTTTGCTGGAAGTGCCGGGCTCGGGAGCGGTGGCCAGCACCTGGAGTTCGTGCAAGCCGGCCTCGCGGCGTTCGAGAATCCTTGTCTTGATTTCGGCCGCGGAGGCGCGCGCGTCCGCTTCGCGCATTGGCTTCACGATGATGGCGCTGTCGTTCGGTCCTACGGGCGCAGGAAACTGATACACCTGCGGCGTATTGGCCGGAGCATCTGGTTGCTTCGAGGCGTCGAGCGCTGTAAACAGGGGCGTCAACGAATGGAAGTAAGCCTTTACCGCTTGGTCGAATTGAGCGGGCGTGACGCCATAGGCCTTCTGAATGGCTTCTTCGGCTGGCAGGTGCTGGTTTTCGACCAGATCAAAGTACATCCCCGTTTCAGGCAACTTTTTTTCGTGCAGCAGGTAATGCACCACCATCCAGGATTGCGCATAGAACAATGTGTGATGCGTGGCTTCCACGTAAGTGGAAGTGTCATGCTTCATGGCGAGCAGATCGGGAAGAGAAAGCCAGACCTGACCGCTCAGCAGTTCCGTCAGCGACTTCGGAGGATTGCGAACTTCGCGTTGATTCTCGAGCAGATCCTGGGCGAAGGCATTGCCTAGCTCGGGATCGCCTCCGATCTCAACCTGTTTGTTGTCGACGCGGATTGAACCGAAATATTCTGCCAGGCCTTCGTCGAACCATCCCTCAACCGGAGGATAGTTATAGTTCAACAGCAGATGGGCGAAGTCATGAGCGACGGCGCGCCACGGTTCTTCTTCGAACAAGTTCAGAACGATGAAATTCTGATCTTCACCGGGCACGAAAAATCCAGGAACGCTGATGGGCTGCCCCTGATGGAGCGGCGCACCCTGGTAATAATCTTTGTCGTTCTTGAAGGCGAGAATGGTCAAGGGCTGTGGTTCGTTCAGGCGATCCTTCATGAGCAGGATGGCGAATACCGCCCGCATCTGCTCAAAGCGCAGGGCAACTTCTTTGCCCTTTTTCTCTCCGGCGTCGGTGATGACGGTGAAATGCAGGGAGCGAATTTCGAGCCAGGGGGATGGCTCTGCCGCGGGCGCAGGTGTAGATGTGGAGAGAAAGGCTCCCAGAAGGATCGCAGGAACGATTGAAAGCGTGATGGAGCGAGTGCGGACCATGAGCATTCCGCCTAGAAACGGGTTAAGCAAAATGCTACCACGTGGCGGGACAAGGCAACCGACGGAAACGAGGCGGTGCGGAATTACTCGGGCAGTCCGAGGGGGCGCATCAGTTCGGCGTAGCGGGGATCGCGAGATAGTTCATCAGGCAGGAATTTCGGGGTGACGAAGCGGCCAAGTTCGGTGTCTTCAGCTTTGTAGACCACTCCCACGCCGCCGCCGCCCAGTTTTTCAACAAGGCGGTAGTGCGATATGGTCTGGTCGATCAATGTCTTATGGTTTGAGGTACCGGGGCGGCTCCATCTTACGGGCGACCTGCTGGGCAGTCAATGAATGAGAGGGTTAGGGTTGACGGCGCCAAATCGGACGGGGTGATTTACGGGGCGGAACGAAAAGAAGTTAAAATAGTGCCGACCGATTCGCGAATGATCTACTAAGCACGGGCGATCCTGGGGAACGATGACGTAGGAGTGATTTCCTTGCGAAGTGCCGATGGTCCTCCGGTGCGCCGACAACCTCAGTGGTCTGAAGCTCGTGTGACGATCGACCACCTGGCGTTTTCACTGATCATTTTTCTTGCGGGTTTGGTCGTCTGCGCCCGGCAAGGTCTTGCGCAGAACCTGCAACCTGACAATCAGGCAAATATTGTCCGCGGCATCGTGGTCAATGCTGTTACTCACGAGCCCATTGGCCGGGCCCTTGTCTATTCTCCCGACAATCGTTACGCGATGCTGAGCGATGGTGAGGGACATTTCGAATTCACTCTGCCAAAGGCCGCGGCTGATAACGGAGGCGTCACGTTCGCGACCGGGAACTCCGGCAAACTCACCTTTCTTATGGCGCGCAAGCCTGGGTTTCTGGATGAGCCTTATGGAACAAGGCAGGTTGAGGTATTGCCCGGTGCAGAGCTCAGGATTGCTTTAATGCCCGAGGCGTTGGTTAAAGGGCGAGTTACGCTTCCCGCAGCCGATCCGGCCCGCGGCGTGGACGTGCAACTCTTCGCCCTGCAGGTGCAGGACGGCAGCCCTCGTTGGATGCAGAAAAATTCAGCTCGCACGAACTCGAATGGCGAGTTCCGTTTTACTGAACTCGAGCCCGGGGCCTACAAGGTGCTGACACGCGAGTGGATGGACAATGATCCGGATGCCACTGCTCCAGGCGGCCAAGTCTACGGCTTCCCCCCGGTTTATTATCCGAGCGCGACTGATTTTGCGTCGGCGTCGACGATTCAGCTCACGGCTGGCCAAACTTTCCAGGGGGATTTCTCCCTTGTGCGCCAGCCCTATTATCCCGTCAAGATTCCGGTCACGAATACGGAACCTAATGGCGGAATGAACATCACGGTATTACCGCAGGGCCAGCGCGGCCCTGGCTATTCACTCGGCTACAACAGGGGAAGGGATGTTATCGAGGGGCAGCTTCCGAACGGGAAATATCTTGTCGAGGCAGCGACTTTCGATCCAAATTCTTCCGCCAGCGGCTCAGTGAACCTTACTGTAGCGGGAGCGCCAGCAGAGGGTCCCGCCATGGCGCTGGCGCGGAATAGTTCGTTCCCGTTGAATGTGAAGGAAGAGTTTACTTCGCAGGGGATGGCTTCCCGCATGGTCTCTGCCGGTGACGTACACATTTTTACCGCGCATGGTCCGCGCTTTGATGCCCAAATTGTGGCTGAGCCGATGGATGACTTTGGGGGACAAAGAATGACATTTCCTCGACACGTCACGGGAGCCAATGATGATTCGTTAGTCCTTGATCTTCCCCCAGGGCAATATTGGCTACGAGTGAGACCTTTCCGTGGCTATGTGGCATCGGCCTCGATGGGAGGAGCCGATTTGCTGCGTGAGCCATTGGTGGTGGTGCCGGGGGCGGCCACGCCAATCGAGATCACGATGCGCGACGATACCGCGGAACTCTCGGGCTCGTTGCTTGGCGTCGCGGCGACGACAGTTGACGCAAGCCGCTCGGGGACCCAAAGCTATATATATTGCATTCCCCTGACCGATAACCCAGGACGGTTGCTGGAACTCTCGGTATCTTCCGACGGAAAGTTCGATGTTCAGGGAGTGGCGCCCGGGGTTTATCGCGTGATCGCGTTCAGCAGGCAACAGCGGGATATTCCGTATCGTGACGCGGAAGCAATGAGGGCGTATGAAACGAAGGGGCAGATTGTCCATTTCGCCGCCGGACAGAAGGTGACGCTGCAGTTGCAGGTCATTTCCGGTGGCGAGTAAGGGTAACGAGGAAACATGGCGGTTTGCTCAAATTTGGCGCGTTCGTTTTGGTTCATCGTCGGGTTGACAACGGCTCTCGCCGGGGCCGCGCCGCAGACTGCAAACATTCCTCCAGCAACAACTCTCGGCGGGTACAGAATCGCCGGAAGCGTGGTGAGCAAGGCGGACGGGCGTTTTTTAGGCCGTGCGCGAGTAACCGTGAGGGACGCGAAGGAACCTCAGAAATTTCAATCTATGGTCACCGCTGAGGATGGCAAGTATGAGTTTAACGGTGTGCCTGCGGGAAAGTATTCGCTGACTGGAGCAAAACGCGGATTTATCGCCGCCAGCTATGATGAGCATGATCAGTATTCGACCGCGATCGTGACCGGTGCTGGACTTGACACCGAAAGCTTGACGCTCCGCCTTGCTCCTGATGCGGTGATCGCCGGGAAAGTGCTGGATGAAGCCAATGACCCGGTTCGTCACGCCGCGGTGACGTTGTACTACGACGATCACAGCTCAGGCGTGGACCAGATTCGGCAGTCTGGCGCCGCTCAGACGAACGACCTTGGAGAGTACGAACTCACACCGCTGAGGCCCGGTATTTATTTCCTGTCGGCGAGCGGCAAACCCTGGTACGCCATACACCCTCGCTCGGAATCGGCTCAATCCGACTCCGATCAGCGGGGCGAGGTCCCACCGGCCATCGATCGATCTCTGGATGTCGCCTACAGAGTGACTTATTACCCGGACGTGACCGAGACGGACGACGCAATGCCGATATCGATCCGCGGTGGTGAGAGAGTGCAGGCGGATATCCACTTGAATCCCGTTCCGTCCCTCACTCTTTTTTTCCATATGGCAGATGAAGGCAAGCACGGCTACAGCGTTCCGCAACTCGAACTGCCTGTGTTTGATGGTTCGACGTTCGTACAAAGCGGTGGAGGAAACGTTGTTTCGCCAGGGGTCATCGAAATCACCGGCATTCCCGCAGGCCGCTACAATGTGCGCATCCCTGGGCAAGGCGCAACCCTTCAAATGAACGGAGTCGATCTCACGAAAGATGGTGAAGAGGTCGACGTTTCCAGCAGTGAGGCCTTTAGTAATCTAAAATTCTCAGTGCAAACTGCGTCAGAGGCGACGCTTCCGGCGCATCTCTCCGTCGGCTTGAGCTCCGGAAAGAGAATGGTCTCTGTTTCTCGGGTAGTCGATGCCAAGGGCGAAGCGGAATTCCAACAAATCGCGGCTGGCCGCTATGAAGTCGTGGTATGGGGTCCGGGGAAAGCTTATTCCATCGCACGCATCTCAGCGGAAGGCGCCCAGGTCTCGGGACACACACTGTCGGTCGCCGCGGGTTCTTCGCCATCGGTATCGCTTACAGTGGTCAGCGGCAGCGCGGAAATTGGGGAACGGTGACGCGGGCGGGGAAAGGTTTTGCCGGTGCGATGGTGGTGCTGGTACCGAATAATCCTGAAGTGGACCACGATCTTTTCCGGCGCGACCAAAGCGATCTGGACGGCACTTTTCTTTTGCGAGGCGTCGTCCCTGGCTCTTATACTCTTCTGGCTATCGAGAATGGATGGGACCTGGACTGGTCACAGCCGCTTGTCATCGCCGGGTACTTGAAGCATGGGAGGAGAATACGAGTCAGTAGTCAGGGTGGTCGACCGATGAATGTGGCGGAATCTATCGAAGTTCAATCGAGGTAGATGGGGAGCTCGAAGCAGCCAGGTGATTCTAGTCTCCGCTGGCTTGGTTCTGCGTGGGCACGAGGAGCAGGCGCGGTCTTGTTCCCGCGGGCTGTGAAGGCGACGCTGGACCGCAAGCTTGCAGGATTCCGATGACTGCGGCATAAGCCGCGATAACGCCAATTCCGACCGAGGCGACTACCGTAACGCAGAGAATCAGAGGCATGAAAAGCGAAATCACGGTCAACCACCCTGTCCTAATCGTAGTAATATAAGAAATGACAATAACTCAGATGCCGCCGCATCGACTTTCGTCTATGCGGCATCTTCAATCTACCTGCGTTGACGCCCGCCGCTAGTGACGACCCAGATACGCCGTAGTAAGATACGAAGTAGAGCTGTGCACTCCTAATGTCGGACAAATCTGTAGTCCTGTCGACGTTACGGAAGGGCAATCCAGCCCGGATTTTTCAGACAAGCACTAAATGGCTATTACCAAGATTTCGGTGCGCGGGGCGCGCCAGCATAACCTAAAGAATATCGACGTTGAGATCCCGCGAAATACACTTACGGTCGTTACCGGCCTAAGCGGTTCAGGTAAGTCATCTCTCGCATTCGACACGATTTATGCCGAGGGTCAGCGCCGTTACGTGGAGACGCTCTCCACCTACGCGCGGCAGTTTCTGGACCAGATGGAACGCCCGGATGTCGATTCGATTGACGGGCTTAGCCCGTCCATCTCGATTGAGCAGAAGACCACCAGCCGCAGTCCACGGTCGACTGTGGGTACGATCACCGAAATTTACGACTATCTTCGCCTGTTGTTCGCTTCCGTCGGCATTCCGCACTGTCCGAAGTGCGGGCGGCCCATCAGCCGCCAGTCCGCCGAACAGATTGTGCAGCGAGTGATGGCGCTCACGCCTGAAGACCGCGTGATGGTGCTCGCGCCAATCGTTCGCGGGCGCAAGGGCGAGTTCAAAAAAGAGATGGAGACGCTGCTCAAGCACGGCTATACTCGCGCCCGGGTCGATGGTGAGCTGGTGAACATGGAGGATGACCTCAATCTCGACAAGAGGAAGAACCACACTATCGAAGTGCTGATCGATCGTCTGCTGGTGAAGCCGGGCATTGAGCACCGTCTGGAAATGTCGGTGGGACTCGCGATGAAGCTGGCGGGGGGCCTGGTTCAAGTCGCCGTGGTCGGGGGTGATGATCAGCTGTATTCGGAAAAGCTCGCTTGCCCCGATTGCGGTATCAGCGTCCCCCAACTTGAGCCGCGCTCGTTTTCCTTCAACAGCATGTATGGAGCATGTCCCGAATGCCATGGCCTCGGCAGCCGGTACGATTTCGATCCTGCAAAAGTGATTACTGATTGGTCCAAGCCGCTGCTCGATGGCGGACTGGGGCCGGGCTCGGCGTCGCAGGGGCTGATCCACAGTTTGCAAGTGACGGCGGCAGCACACGGGATTGATTTGAATACGCCCTTTGAAAAGTTTCCGGAGAAGATTCAGGACCTGCTGTTGAATGGCGAGTCGGGCCGCGGCAAGACGGGCTTCCGCGGAATTTTCGGGTACCTCAAGCAGAATCTTGAAGAGTCGACTTCGGAAGGTTACCGCGATTGGTTGATGGATCACATGTCGGCGAGCGACTGCCCGGCGTGCCACGGTAAACGCCTGCGGCCGGAGAGTCTGGCGGTGAAAGTGACCGGCATGTCGATTGCGGACTTCACGGAGCTTCCAATTTCGAAGGCGCTCGAAGTGGCGCGCAGCATAAAGCTCGCGGGACGCGAAGAAAAAATTGCCGGGCGAGTGATGCATGAAGTGGTAGAGCGTCTGCAATTTCTGAATGCAGTCGGGCTGAACTACATTTCTCTGGACCGCTCGGCTGCGACTTTGTCAGGCGGCGAAGGTCAGCGCATTCGCTTAGCAACGCAGATTGGTTCGAAGCTGCGTGGCGTGCTTTATGTGCTGGACGAGCCTTCGATCGGCCTGCATCATCGCGACAACGGACGCTTACTGACTGCGCTGGAAAATCTCCGCGACCTGGGTAACACTGTGCTGGTGGTCGAACATGACGAAGAGACGATACGCCGTGCGGACTATGTAATCGATCTCGGCCCCGGCGCGGGACGCCACGGCGGCGGCTTGGTCGCTCATGGCACGCCGGAAGAAATCATGCGTGATCCGAATTCGTTGACCGGCGCATACATTTCCGGCAAGCTGCAGATCGACATGCGTGCGGAGCGTCGGCAGAAGAACGGTGCGGCGCTGACCATTCTTGGTGCAAGGGAAAATAATCTCAAGAATCTCGACGTGACCTTCCCGCTGGGTGTGATGACGGTCGTCACGGGCGTCTCGGGTTCCGGCAAGTCGACGTTGGTCAATGACATTCTTTATCGCTCCCTGGCGCGCCAACTGTATCGCTCGCGCGAAAAAGCCGGAGAACATAAATCGATCGTAGGCGCGGAGAACATCGACAAAGTGATTCGCATCGATCAATCGCCGATCGGGCGTACTCCGCGGTCGAATCCGGCAACCTATACCGGCGTGTTCACGGCGATCCGCGATATTTATGCCATGCTGCCCGAGGCCCGCGAGCGCGGATACAAGCCCGGACGCTTTTCCTTCAATGTCCCCGGCGGCCGGTGCGAAGCGTGCCAAGGCGAAGGGCAGCGCCGCATTGAGATGAACTTTCTGCCTGACGTGTATGTGCTTTGTGAGGTCTGCGGCGGACGGCGCTACAATCACGAAACGCTGGCGGTGAAGTACAACGGAAACTCCATCGCGGATTTGCTGGAGATGCCGGTTTCCGATGCGCTGCCGATTCTCGAAAACATTCCGCAGATAAAACAGAAACTGCAAACCCTGGTCGATGTGGGCCTCGGCTATATTCATCTCGGGCAGTCGGCGGTAACGCTCTCCGGTGGCGAAGCACAGCGCATCAAGCTGGCCCGCGAGTTGAGCAAGCGCCAGACGGGCAAGACTCTTTACCTGCTGGATGAGCCCACCACCGGCCTGCACTTCGACGACGTAAGAAAATTGCTCGACGTCCTGCACCGGTTGACCGACCTGGGCAATTCGATCATCATCATCGAACACAATCTGGATGTGGTCCGCAACGCCGATTGGATTATTGACCTCGGCCCCGAAGGTGGCGAAGAAGGCGGGCGGCTCGTAGCCCAGGGGACACCAGAGCAAGTGGCGCGGGTGAAGAAGTCGTACACCGGGCAGGCGCTGGCGGGATATTTTTCAGGGAATGGGAAGCGGAGCGCGTGAGATTGCGCGCCAAAGAAGAAAAACTGCCGGCCTTTGGGCTGGCGGCGGTTTGCTGAACAGCTAAAGACCGCCGCGCATCGCTCTGTTGACCTTTCTGTTCCTGATGCGAAGCGAGAACCTGAAGTAGAATCTGATTGCACCGAACAGTTTCCATCAGGCATTCAGCGAGATAAGCTGCAGCGACTGGCGCTCGGTTTGCCGGAAGGATCTATCTGTCATCATCCGACAACCCGCAATTTGTTCCGCAGCCACCAAATGGCGAGACGCAGCTCTCTGCGCCCCCGGTCAGCTACTTGCCCGCGCCGATTGAGGCGCCACCCCCAGCTGCGCCCCGCGCTGGCGAAAACCCAGTCTGGAGCGGATGGGA
>DATNKA010000491.1:0-4520 GCA_035603655.1 Candidatus Acidiferrales bacterium
CCAGGGTCGGCCCCGCCCCATCAATTAGTGGCACTGATCGATTCAGTCGGCATCAGCGGCTTGATGGCGGAGGTGGCCAAGCCGCCCCTGCAAAGAAACTTTCACTATCCAGATCGTCCCCCTCAAGCCAGTGTTTTCGAAGTGCTGGATGGTAAAACGTCAGAGCGAACACTGGCTCGCTGACGAAACCGGCGGGAATGTGCACACCATCGTCGTGGGTATGCACGATGCTTTGCCTGACAGCATCTCGACAGGACATGGCATGAACGAGTCAGCCCAAATGGAGACAAGCGGTCGTCGAATAGACCAGGATCTGTTGGCGTTCCGCAGCGAAGACCAACAAATACGTTTATGTGCTTGCCAGCCTCTCGCACTTTCTCATCGAGGATGTCTACAACGACGCTTGTCATCAAAGACCGGAAACTCTATTGCCTGGCTGGATAATCGGAACTGCGGGAGCAATCCGCTACCGTCTTCCCGCAAATCTCGCCGGAGCAAAGCCAGCGGGAACGGACGTTTACGGATATCTGCTTGGACCCGTACAATCGAGCGGCGAAATTCATTTTGCCTTCCAGGAAGTGCAGCCTGCGAATATTCCTCGACTGCTCAGGGAACGGTATGGAAAGCAGGTGCAAGCGTGTTTCGAGGAAAACAAGTCGACATATGCTCCGTCCGGGCCTAATTGTACGGCAAGCGTTCCGGATGGCAATTGACGAGCCGAGGTTTAACTTTGATACGCCTACCCCCCAGACGCTTCACGTAAAGCTCCCGTAAGATCGCCGTTACGCCCCAGTTTCAAATGCCAATCGGCTGTTCACAAGTAGCAGCGGGTGTAGAATTGCTGCCATTTCGGAATGCGGAAAGAAATTCCAGTTCTCAAGGTATCAGGACACCTGGGCAACAAACCATCAAAGGAGGTCATATGAAACGAAAGATTACCTTTTGCATTTGCTCGATTTCGGTTTTGATGTTCCTCTTCGCACCTGTGTTGGCTAATGCTCAAAAGCCAAACGCTCAGGTTGGCGGCAACCTTCTGCCCGATGGATTTTACATTACTCCCACCGCCGCGCCCGGCTCGATCTTTCTGCGCCTCCGAACCGGTTTGCGGCCAGATGGCTCTGCTGATGCTGACGGAGCGGTCAATACTGCGCTTAGTCCCGACGGCACGGCTTTGCTCATCCTAACGACCGGCTACAACACAGGCTTCAACACTCAAGCATCAGATGGCAGCCCGATCCTGTGGCCTGCGCTGGATCCCCTCACCGGCAAGCCGACCTCCACCACAACCCCAAATGCTGAGTGGGTTTACGTTTTCGATGTTCGCGGGCCACGTCCCGTGCAGAAGCAGCTGATTAACATTCCCAATACGTATCACGGCTTACAGTGGGATCCTTCGGGCATACGCTTCTACGTGGCCGGGGGTATCGATGACCGCATCGAGATCTATAAGAACGCGAACAGCGGAGTCAGTGCTGACGGAAACTATGTACCCGATGCACCGTTCGTGTTGTTGAATCATAATCAACCTGCCGACGTGCCCGTACAGGAGTTCCCCACTGGGGGGCTCTTCAGCACGACACCCATTAACACCAACCCTTTTGCCGAAGATATGTTTATGCCGTTCAGCGCGCTTGCAGCTGGACTGGCCATCAGTCCGGATGGAAAGACGTTGTATATCGCCAACTACCAGAACGATTCCCTGTCGATCGTGGATACGGCAAGCCGCCTGGTGTCCAGCGAGATTCACTTTTTTGTGCCGGGACAAAGTACGGCGATTGGAGAAATGCCGTATTGGCCGGTGGTGCTTTCGAATGCGACAGGCGGAACAGTCAAGACGTATTTAAGCAGCCAGCGCGATGGGCAGGTACTTTCGGTAGATCCGACGGGATCGTACAAGATAATCCGTGTGGGTGGCGAACCAAACCGAATGATTCTATCCGCGGATCAGCTTCGACTCTATGTTTCCAACGGTGATCTTGACGAGATTGAGGTGATCGACACCACCAAGGATGTAGTGAAGAGCCGAATCTCAGTGGCTCGCCCGGGATACAAATACAAGGGTTCGAATCCAAACTCTCTTGCGCTCAGCCCCGACGGTAGACACCTTTATGTGACCTTAGGCGGTGAGAACGCCGTGGCTGTCATTGACGTAGCTTCCCAGCAACTGCTCGGCCGCATCCCCACCGGCTGGTATCCAAGCTCGGTGACGGTCAGCGCTGACGGCACGCGCCTTTTCGTAGTGAACATGAAATCCAATGCGGGTCCCAACCTGGAATACCGTTCCGACTGTCCCGGCACGGGTATACCCCCGCAGTATTCGCAGCTTCTCTGCCCTCCACCGAATCCGACCTCTCGCAACGAGTACATTCTGGCTTTGTTAAAAGCTGGATTTCTCACAATTCCCATTCCAGACGCAGACACTCTCCGCTATTTGTCCAGCCTGGTCGATGCTAACAACGGCTTCGATAATCCTCAGCACGATCCCATGATGGCGTTCCTCCACGACCACATTAAACACGTGATCTACATTCAGAAGGAGAACCGCACATACGATCAGGTGTTGGGTGATCTGAAAGAAGGCAATGGCGATCCCAAGCGGGTACAGTTTCCACAACCTATTTCACCGAACGAGCACCTGCTCGCGCAAAGGTTCGCACTGCTCGATAATTATTACGATGCCGGCGATGTGAGCGGCGACGGATGGAATTGGGATACTCAAGGGCACACGAATGATGCCACGGTCAAGAATGTGCTCGTCGGGTACGGCAACGCGAATTTTAACATTCCCTTCGACTGGAACGGCAATCCTCGCAACATCGGAATCGCCTTGCCTGACCAGACGAGCGGAACCCCTAGCCCGAGCACGGTTCGTATCACTACGCTATTTGATCCGACCGGTAATTCCTCCATCGAACCCGGATCGAAGGACATCACCGCCTCGGAAGGCGCGGATGATCTGGATCCTGAGGCGTTAGGTGGCTATATCTGGGACAGTGTACTTCGCGCTGGCAAGACGGTTCGCCACTACGGACTGTACGCCGACGAGAATTATTACGTCGTTCCCTCAGCTGGGGGAACTCCCTTCTACATTCCAATCGTCCGCGACGCGTTCGCGCAGAAGGCGGTGCAGGCAGTACCGGTGCGGAAGTCTCTTCTGGGCCACACCGATGTGTACTATCGGGGCTGGGACTTGAACACTCCCGATCAGTACCGGTTCGAAGAGTGGAATCGTGAGTTCAACGAATATGTGAAGAACGGTAATCTGCCTAACTTCGAGATGGTCGATTTTATGGAAGACCACTTCGGCAACTTCTCGTCGAACGCCGGGGGCCTGGAGAATCCACTGGCGCAAATGGCGAGCAACGACTACGCGGTAGGCCGTCTGGTTGAGGCGGTCAGCAACTCGCCATATTGGAAGGATACGGCGATTTTCGTGGTGGAAGATGACGCACAGAACGGCCCGGATCACGTGGATGCACATCGCTCAACCGTCTTCGTGGCCTCCCCCTATACGAACAGTGGCGCGGTCGTTCACACCATGTACAACTCCACCAATGTACTTCGAACCATTGAAGACATTCTCGGAGTAAATCACTTGGGTCTCAACGACGCGAACGCCTTCCCCATGTCCGACGTGTTTAACAAAGAACCGAATCCTCAGCCCTAACTAGCACCCATACCGGGTATCCTTTGCGAACCACCGGTTGATCCGACACTGGTGCCCGAATGCAAGAACCCCGGAAATCGGCGGATCACCGCCGGAGTGAAACCCTTGCACGATGGTGCGTGGTGGGCGCAAGCAACCAAGGGATTCAATTTCAATCACCCCGACATGATCAATTCCGATCTGTTTAATCGTATTTTGTGGCGGGGCATCATGGGAGATGACAAACCTTATCCTAAGGCTGGCATTAAGCTGGCTGGACGAGAGGCGGAAGATACTGATCGCGATTGATTAAGCATTTCCCTCATTTCCTTCGTCTTATCGGGGTGGTGGCATTCAGGCCACCACCCCACATCCTCGTGTTGGCGCATTCGTCGTTAGGTTGCGGCAAAAAGTGAGGGGCGATGTTTCAGAAACCCGTTGACTTCGACCGGAAGAAAGAACGTGGGTCCGGCAGCCACCAGTCCGCGCTGGACCGTAAACCAGCAATACTGAGTCGGCGCTCAAGGGGAAGCGGCGGTGAGAGACACAAAGCGAAATGTGAACTTCACCGGCGCAGGTCCTCGTTCCGATGGCGAAGCGATTCCACAAGAGCCGACTACAAAGTGAACTACGGAATGTAATAAAAAGGATTCGGCAGCTTAACCGAGCGGTCCGCCTGCGGGTTTCCATTCAGATCGCTCAATTGGTCACCCACATTGAGGATGATGCGGTATCCAGCATCGACAATTTTCTTCCGCTCGCCCGATTTATATTCGGTAGTCGACTGTTCTTTGGGGTGGGGTCCGCGCAACGCTAGCCCTACCCAGTGATCGTAACCTGCCGATTTCAGATTCTCCGCGGTCACGCTTCGTTG
>DATNKA010000492.1:0-3714 GCA_035603655.1 Candidatus Acidiferrales bacterium
AAAGGAGGATCAGCGCCCGCCCACCTGCGAGATAAAGGGCAGAGAATCGAACGTCTCTGTCACGACCGTGGATAATCCGCTCTCCGCGATCTGCTTTCGGCGGGTCAGTCTGGTGCCGCGACGGGTGGGGCCGGCGAAATAGGTGCCTACGCTAATCTGACTCAAGCACGAACCCAATCACCATTCGGTACCCGACGAGCTTTACCCCAAGGGTAGAATTCGACATCGCCGAGCGTTATAGATCGGCTTGGAAAGGACTTGCGGCTTGACTAGGACAACGTGAACAAGGATTCAATCAAGGCTGCTGTGCAGCATTGACCATAAAGGCGTCCCAGGTGCCGGAGCTGTCGGCGGAATTCTGTTCTCAAAATTGTGGGTTATTGGGGGTGCTGAGTGAAAAAGCTGGTTGGCGTCATCGTTGGATGTGGCGCCATTGCGCGCGAGCACCTAGCGGTTCTTTCGAATTTCAAAGACGTTGACGTCGGCGCCGTCTGCGACATTTCGCCTGTTCGGGCTGAGGCGACGGCAGAACGGTTCGGTATTAAGAAATGGTATACTGACCACAAAGAACTCATCTCTGATCTTCGCCCGGACTTGGTCCATATCACGACCCCGCCGTCTTCCCACGTTCCTATTACGAAGGACTGCCTAGCTGAAGGGTTAAATGTTCTTTGCGAGAAACCCATTACGATTGAGTACTCTGACTTTGAGGCACTTAGGGATCTTGCTTCAGAAAAGAAGCTGATACTCATGGAGAATCAGCAAAATAAATTTCACTCATGCGTGTTAAAGATTTTTGACCTCGTCAACTCCGGGCAGCTTGGAGATATACTTGAGGTTCAAATTCTCAATTCGATAAATCTCGTAGGTGATGGAAGTCCATACACTGACGCTAATGTATCACATTTTTCCTCAAGTTTGCCTGGAGGTCCTATTGGAGATTTCCTCCCGCATATCGCTTATTTGGCATATATGTTTACTGGCGAGGTCCTTGAAGTCCGAACAATTTGGGAGAAGCGGGTGGGAAATACATCCCTCCGTGCAGACGAGTTCCGCGGGTTGATCAAAGGGGCGCGCGCGTCAGCTTATATCAGCTTCAATGGTACAGCAAAAGTCGAAGGGTTCTGGCTACGAGTTGTAGGCACGAAAATGCGGGTTGAGACAAATCTGTACGAACCGCCACGATTCACGGTAAGACGGTTTCGATCAGGGGAGCCGTCGCTCATGACTTTGCTTGACGGCATTGCTGAATCCCGCGATGGCGCGCGAGGAAGCGTCACTGGTTTCGTAAGAAAATTGGCGGGTAGAAGCAGTTACGACGGATTGGAGGAACTCCTCAGCAGGACCTACCGCGCTATCGAGTTGAACCAACCGCAACCCATTTCGCTAAAAGAAATCAATGATACCTGCCTTCTCAAACACCGTCTCAGCCGACTGGAGTCTAGCCTATGAAGGTTTTGGTCTCTGGAGCTGGCGGGTTTCTCGGCCGTTTCGTCGTACAAAGACTCCTTGAGCGGGGCCATAGCGTTCGAGCGATCGTGCGGACGAGCGTTGACGCTCCACTGTGGGACGGCGACGTAGAGATCTTCCGAGCCGACCTTCGGGTCAGCAGCGAGCTTTCCGCGGCCTTTGATGGCGTGGAAGCCGTCATTCATTTGGCCGCTGCCGTCACCGGCAATGAAGATGTCCAGTTCGCCTCCACCGTCGTTGGAACAGAACGATTTCTCGAAGCCATGGCGCGATCCTCTACTAGGCGCTTCATCCACGTAAGCAGTATTGCAGTCTATGATTGGTCTTGTGTCCGTCGCACGATGGACGAAGAGATTCCTTTGGTTAAAAATGCTTATGAAATGGGCGGTTATACAATCGCGAAAGTCTGGCAAGAACGCCTGGTTGTTCGAGCCGCAAAAGAGTACAAGTGGGATCTTACAATTATGCGCCCTGGGTTCATCTGGGGGCCTGACCATGCATGTATTGCAGGAATGGGTCGTCAGTTTGGAAGGATATATCTTACGTTCGGCCTATTCACTCTACTGCCTTTGTCGGAGGTTCGGAATTGCGCTGACTGCCTAGTTCTTGCCGTGGAAACCCCGCTGCCCGGCACGCATATTTTTAATGTCTTCGACTCGGGTCGCGTCCGTGTGTTGCGCTACGTGTCGGAATACAAGCGCCGCTCATCGCAACGAGGAATGATCGTGCCAATACCATATCGTCTAGGGTTAGGGATCGCGATCCTAGCCAAATGGACTAGTCGACTTGCTTTCGGGAAGAAAGGGAAACTGCCGTCCCTCTTAATGCCAAGGAGGTACGAGTCACAGTTCAAACCAATTCATTTTAGCAACGAGAAACTGAAAAGGGAACTCGGCTGGGTTCAGCGATACAATTTTCCCGAAAGCCTCGATTTCACCTTT
Organism: Candidatus Acidiferrales bacterium; assembly: GCA_035603655.1. Classification (GTDB taxonomy): domain Bacteria; phylum Acidobacteriota; class Terriglobia; order Terriglobales; family Acidobacteriaceae; genus Sulfotelmatobacter. The sequence continues at coordinate 2,412 of DATNKA010000492.1, forward strand.
AGCAAAGACGCGCGCGTCTTATGAGAAATACTACTTTCCAAATTTGCACGGCCAACCGCTGTAAAGACAACAATCAAGTCAGTTAAGACTTTGGCTATCGTTTACGTGGTCTCACGCCACAGACAGAAGGGTCGAGGTGGCGACAGACATTGGCGCACGTGTTGTCAGTCAGGACTTGACCGTGCCGTTCACTGCCGCTCGGGCAAGGAATAAAAGTCATTTTTGCGCTAAAGTCTAGAAAACTTGCTGTCTGTTTCGTCCAGTTTATGGACGGAGACTGCAGTTCGGCACCGAACGGATTTGAGACAGCGCCGGTATTGATCGCCAGCCGCAGTGACGTCGCCATTGTGTGCGGCCGCCGGCGGGAGCGCTATCCCGATGCCTCAATCACAATTATTCCTGCGACATCGAATGCCCTGGCCTGTGGCGGAGACGCCCTAGGTGTGTAGTCCCGGACTGTGATGGCGCATCATTGCCCTTGATTCGTCAGGAGGAGGATGCCCTATGGCAAGCGTTCTTCACGGCAGCGCCCGAACGAGGCCGCATCTTCGAGCCGAGTTCCAAGCGTCGAAAGGGAGCAGCTGGGCCCTTGCCGCCCGCTACCGCCTGAACGCGAAGACGGTGCGCAAATGGCGCAAGCGGACCACAACAGGCGACGCGCTCATGGGTCCGAAGAAGCCGAAGAGCACGGTGCTGACGCCGGCCGAGGAGGCCATCGTGGTGGCGTTCCGGCAGAAGACGCTGCTGCCACTCGACGATGTCCTGGGTTGCTTGCGAGACGCCATCCCTCACCTCAGTCGCAGCGCCTTGCACAGATGCCTGCAACGCCACGGCGTCTCCCGGTTCGGTTGCCGATCGAGGAGACCAAAGAGCAGCGCAAACGGTTCAAGACGTACGAGATCGGCTACGTCCACATCGACAGCTGCGAGTTGCGTCACGCCGACGGCAAGCTCGTCATGTTCCTCGCCATCGACCGGGTTTCCAAGTTCACCTACGTCGAGTTCCACGACAGCGCGGGCAAGAGGGAGGGCTCGGCCTTTCTCAGCAACGCCGTGCAGGTCTTCCCCTATAAGATCCACACCGTGCTCACCGACAATGGCATGGCCTTTGCCGACCTGCCCAGAACCGGGACGGCCCCAGCCGCCGCTTCCTGGGACCCCATATCTTCGACCGAGTCTGCATGAAGAACGGCATCGAGCACCGGTTGACCAAGCCCTATCACCCTTGGACCAACGGCCAGGCCGAGCGAATGAACCGCACGATCAAGGACGCCACAGTCAAGATCTTCCACTACGACGATCTG
>DATNKA010000493.1:0-4565 GCA_035603655.1 Candidatus Acidiferrales bacterium
ACCTCGAAACTCGGGATCGCGTTCGCAATACGCGGCGTGAACAACGATTCTGGCATTATGAGCTCGGCAGCAAATACATTTGCCTCAGCTTCCTTGTCGCCCTGGTCTCTATACCAGGCCAGAAACTCTTTGTCGCCGCACTCGGCAGGTTGGCCCGGATTGTGTTTGAGCGTTTGGGCCAAACCGGCGACACCGACGAGCACGGCGGCCCGCTGAAGCGTGCCGTCAGGATTCAAGGCACAAAGGTTGCAGACGACTTTAAGAAACGAAATGAAGCTCGTTTCTCGAAAGAAGGGATTAATGGATAGGAGAGCATTTCTTGTGGCCGGCGGGCTCGCTTCCTTAGAAGGTTTCTCACTGGGCTCGGCGGTCTCTTCACAAGCTTTTGCAGACGTGAAGCAGGCAACGAATAACGGAAATGTCCGGCAGCCAGTCTTGGTGAGGGATGGATTTACTCGCAAGCCAGACGGAACCGATGAGCGCGCGCCCGCTCAGTCAGGGATGTTCGACATCGAAGTGGTCCGTTCCTCCGACTCCGACGGGCGGCTTGCAGCGTTTGTGTTCCCCCCGGCAGACCATCATCCCTATCGCGGAGCCCCGCTTCACGTGCATCACGAGCAGGATGAGTGGCTCTACATCCTGGCGGGCGAGTTTGTCGCCGAGGTTGGCGGCAAGCGCATGCGCCTCAAACCCGGCGATTCCCTGCTAATGCCGATGAAGGTTCCGCATCGGTGGAGTGTGGCTCAGGAACCGCGCTGCGGTGCCATTCATCTATATTCGCCCGCCGGTTTGATGGAAACCGACTGGTCGCCTGTTGCTCAAGACACAGACCCAAAGAATCAGGAAGCGCGCAAAGCGGAGTTCGAGAGGCATGGATTGACCCTCCTCGGAGGGCCGCTTGGCAGGGAGGATATAGATGGCACCGCCTAAATGAAAGGGCAACCAGTTCAACGCCCAAGGGTCGCTCAAGATGCCCTTAATTTTAAGATTCGGCCTAGGCGAATATAAAGCGAAATATTCTATAATTCCACGTGGCTCATTGTCGCGTTTCCTTTACCGGCTCAGACGGCACGGTTCATCTCGTGACCGTGGACGCGGACTCGCTTTATGAGGCGATCGGCCTGGCTGTCGCGGAATTCCGCGCCGATAAGCTGACCGAAACTCCCGGCCCCATGACGGAGTTCACTGTCGCCATTGAGCGGCCACCCGTCGAACACCGAATCCGGTTCATCCAGGTCGCTAAATGGGCAGAGAGAACTGCGGCCGATGGCCCGGCCGGGATGGTGAAAAGGCAGCGGGTTAAGGACCTACCGAAACAGGCCGCCCCCCCCGAAATGCCTATTATATTAGGCATGCTGCTTTACATCGGATGTTTTGCCTAGTATATTAGGCACATGTTGACTCTATCCTTCATAGGGGCGGAAATCGCAGCGGCCCGCAAAAAGCGCGAGTGGAGCCAGGCGGACCTCGCGAAACGTGCCTCGGTTAGCCGCGCCACCTTGGATGCGCTGGAGAACGGACGCGCGGGGGAAGTGGGTTTCTCCAAGATGACGAAAATCCTGGCAGCGCTCGGCATGGAACTGAAACTCCAGGAGAGCGGCTCAGGCCGCCCTACCCTCGACGAACTCATGCAAGAGGACACCGATGATCAAGGTCTGGACCGACGGCGCTGAGGCGGGGCTGCTCGACCGGCAGGGCGCGCGCGGCAGCACATTCCTTTATCTTCCCGACGCGCCGCCCCCGCGTGCCGCTTCGGTGACGATGCAGGTCCGTCTAGCTTCCTGGGACATCGCCTTCGGCCTGCCACCCATCTTTGAGATGAACCTTCCCGAAGGCATTCTGCGCGAACGTCTGCGCCTGGCATTCGCGAAAGCCACAGGCACCTTCGACGAGTTCGATCTCCTTTCGATTGTCGGGCGCTCCCAGGTCGGCCGCATGCGCTATACCGGCGACAAGGAGCAGCTCAACGAGGACGTGCCCTTCCAAGCCGTCGATGAAATACTCGCGCGCCGTCGTGACGGCGATCTCTTCCGCTACCTCATCGACAAGTTTGCCGCCTTCTCAGGTATCAGCGGCGTGCAGCCCAAGATACTCGTCCGCGACGAAAGCGCCTCAGCCGCCTTGCGTGACGCAAAGCCACGGCTCTCGCAAAGCTGTCGCGGTGCAACCCACATCGTGAAGCTGTGGGACCCGAATGAATTTCCCCAGCTCGCCGCCAATGAACATTTTTGTCTCACCCTTGCCCAGAAGTGTGGCCTCGATGTTCCTCCCTATCGGCTTGCCGAGGACGGGATGGCGCTCGTTATCGACCGCTTTGACCTGCGTCCTGACGGCACTTACCGTGGCTTTGAGGATTTCTGCGTTCTGAACGCACGCAGGACGGATGAGAAATATCGCGGCAGCTATGAGACTTCAATCATGAAGAGGTTTCAACAGTTTTCCAATTCGCCCCGCATCAACGAGGACATGGATCGACTGTTCACCCTCATTGCGCTTAACGCCGCCATACGCAACGGCAATGCGCACCTTAAGAACTTCGGCATCGTCTATGACGATGTACTCGGCGAAGGGCGGCTCGCTCCCGTCTATGACCTCGTCACGACCACCGTCTACATGCCCAAGGACAGCATGGCCCTCACGCTAAACGGAAGCACGCGCTGGCCTTCCACGAAGGAACTGCAAAGACTCGGTGAAACGCGCATGGGGGGAGCGCCCGCAAAAGTAAAACAAATTCTGGCCCGCATCGATGAGGCGATGACCGAAACCATGAAGGACGTGCGCGCATACATTCACAGCAATCCTTCCTTCTCGGAGATCGGAGACCTAATGCTGAAAGAATGGGAGACAGGTTCTGCAACCTCGCTGCGATCGGCATGACAGCGAAGCACATCTACGGAGGGTAAAGCGGATAACGGCGCACTTCATTTCACGGTGGATAAGCTCATCGGCGAGCGATGCCAGCCGAACGGCTTTACCTTTACCCCCTTCGCCGCCCAGCTCGCAGCAGAGTTCACCGACTCCTGCGGCAGCGGCCACATCATGCTGAGCAGGAAGCATTGATAGGTGACAACGATGACCCCGAATGTCGAACCGCTGGTTTCAGCAGAGGAAGCGCTCCAGTTCGTCCCCATCAACCGCCGCAAGCTCCTTTGCCTTGCGCGAAACGGAATCGCCGGGGCCTATCCGCTTGGCCCGAACGCACAGCGCAAGCGGTGGGCCTTCCGGCTATCCGAATTAATTGCGGCGATCACGAAAACAGCGATCCACAATTCGGGCGAAATGTGCGATCCTGCACCTGACCTTGGCGGTCCTCGCTGAAAGGAATTTATGTATCAGCGAGGCAGTTTGAAAAAAGTACCGCACAAGGCAGGAGAGACGTGGGTGTTGCGCTACCGGGTCACTTCAGGGGAACGTCGCGTCGAGCACATCAAGGTGGTAGGGCTCGTGCGCGATTTTCCGAAGATCAACGATGCGCGCCGCGAGGCCGACCGCCTTCTGGTGCGCATCAATGAAGAGGCCGAAGACACGCGCACCCATCTCGACGCTCTTGCCGAACACTACCTAAAAGTGGATATGGGCAAAGATGCCGTTCGCCCCAAATCCTTAACCACCGTTCCCATCGTCGAGCACTACGTCCGGGACTATGTCTGCGCGCAATGGTCGCAGCGCACTGCCGACGACATCAAGCCGCTTGAAATTCAGAAGTGGCTTAAATCTCTGCACGACGAGAAGAAACCTTGCCTGGACCACCGTAAGCAAAATCAAAGGGCTTATGCACCGGGTCTATAAGATCGGCCAGCGGCATGAGCTCGTCACCAAGAACCCCGTCCAGCATGTTGAGATGCGAACCAAGACAAACTATCGCGCTATCGTCATCACGCCGGTACAGACCCTCACCATCCTCGAATCCTTTCCCAACTCTCTACACTACGCACTGGTCCTTACCTGTGCCGCGACGGCTCTCCGCGCATCGGAGATTCTCTCGCTGCGCTGGTCTGACATTTGCTGGGCAGAGGAGAGGATTAGGATTTCAAAGCGGTGGGCGAAAGGTGAGGATGGAGACACGAAGACAGAAGCCAGCGACGGGTATGTTCCCCTTCATCCTATGCTTGCCGATCGTCTGAGGGCATGGCAGCTGCGATCCCCTACCCTACCCCGGATGATTTTCTGTTTCCGTCCGAGACGAAGAAGGGAAAATCGCCGCTCTACGCTTCGACATTCGTTGCCGATTATCTGCGACCGGCAGCAATCAAAGCAGGAGTTCCGATTGCGCCAGCACAGCGCTTCGGACTTCACAATCTGAGACATTCACTGTCGAATTATCTGGTGAATACCGCACGGGTGCAGCCCAAGACCGTGCAAGGGATTTTGCGGCACTCGAAAATACAAACCACGCTTGATCTTTACACGCAGAGCGACAGTAACGAGACGCGGGTGGCTCAGGGCCAGTTCCTGAACGCCGTGGGTCTTACGCAGCGGGTGCAGTGATTGCTGTGGGTTGAATTGTGGGTGTGGGATTTTAGCTGCCATTCCTTCCAACTCACTGAAAAGAATGGCGGGGACGA
>DATNKA010000494.1:0-2091 GCA_035603655.1 Candidatus Acidiferrales bacterium
GAAGAAACAGCCGGCCTGAGTTTAGGTGTTGGGTGTTGGGTGTTAGGTTTTAGGTGTTAGGTGTTGGGTGTTAGGTGTTAGCTCAGGACTCAGGACTCAGGACTAGAAAACAAAAAGAGTTCCGAGGTGGTGTAAGGTCCATTCGTCTCGGCCAGTAGCTCGCGTTTGACCCTTGCTTGACCTGCTCTCGTCGCATTCCCTTGCGGGGCGCAACGCGCGATCTTCGCTTGGGCTCCGGGCTCACCGCCAACCGGAAAAACCTACCTTACGCCTCGGAACTCTATCCTGCCTTCAACATTTCTTCTCGTTCTCCTCGACCAGCGCTTTGCATTAGACCCTTACTTGCCCTCCTTCCCAACCTCGCGATCAGGAAAGTGACTTCGCTCGAGCCCCGGACGCCGCACCAACCGGAAAAACTTTAGAAGCTGTCAAAGAACGATCTAGTTGTACTCTTCCTATTTTTTCAGTCAACGAAAAATCGCACATTGTAAGTACACGTATTTTCAATCGAGTGCAGCCCGTTCACAGCCCGGTGACCGGAAATGGTGCAGCGGTCGGTTCAACTTTTCACGAAGGCCGCGCCAGACATGGCTTTCCGCAGGATTCATGGAGTGAAGCTGATATAAGCGAGAGAAGAAAAGTATCCTTCCGCACTGTGAAAATCGCGCACTTCCCGCGCCGGGCAAGGCGTTCCCGCTTCCCACGACATCGACACCCGTGAATTTACTTCGGCGGGAATTCCGGCTCGGCGGCGCCATCGGCTCGAGGGTCGGACGCGCCGTAGTGTATCCTCGTCGCCGCGTCGTCAAGCACGGCCTGTCCCCGGCCCATCGCGGTGGAGTATGGCCTTCGCACGTCGAGAACGTGCCCCATTGACCCGAGCTCGCGGAGGCTTTCAGCAGGGACACGCGACTCGATCACGATGTTACATCCCAACTTGCCACTCACGGTGAAGCGCGCCTCTTCCAGCGCGGCTTGGATGTTCATGTGATAATCCACCACGTTCGACACGAACTGCGCATGGGCCAGCGGCTGGTTCATGCCGCCCATAATGCCAAAGCCGATGTGCTGCGTTCCATGCTCCATGAATGCGGGGATGATCGTATGAAAGGGCCGCTTATGGCCTGCCAGCGCATTGGGAGACTTAGGATCGAGTGAAAAGAGCCCTCCACGGTCCTGCAGGGCAAATCCCATTCTGCGGACTGTGATTCCAGAACCGAACATCTCGTAGTTGCTCTGAATCAGCGACAGGATATTGCCCTCGCGATCGACCACCGAGAGATAAGTCGTATCGCTTCCGGAAAGCGCCCCCGGAGCCACCGTGCAGTTGGCAAGCTTCGCGTCAATCATCGCGGCGCGCTTCGCTGCATAACCCTTCGAAAGCAATTCAGCAACCGGAATCTTTCCGAAACGCGGGTCGCCATCGTAGGCCTTGACGTCAGCGTACGCCAGCTTCATGGCTTCGATCCGCGTATGCAATTCGTCGGCGCTGTCGGGGCCAGCCGGCGAGGCCTGCGATAGTTCCATGATATTGAGCATCTCAAGCGCGGCGATCCCGTCGCCATTCGGAGGCAATTCGTATACTTTCCAGTCGCGATACGCGACGGAAACTGGATCGACCCATTCGGCGGAAAATTCGCGCAGATCGTCGGCGCTCATGGTTCCGCCAAGCTCCGCCGAAGTCTTCAAAATCCCCTGCGCGATCGCACCTGTGTAGAAAGCACCCGGCCCTTGCGTTGCGATCGTCGTGAGCGTGTTCGCCAGGTCCGGATTGCGAAAGATCTGACCGGTCTCCGGCACTTTGCCGTTCGGCAGGTACACGCGCTGGCTCTCAGCATCGGCGCTGAGCCAGGGAACCGTTGCGCTCCAATAGCCATGAATCAGCTCCGGTACCGGATAACCATTGCGCGCGTACGAAATCGCTGGCTGTAGTATTTCTGACCACGGCAGCCTGCCAAAGCGGTCATGCAGCTTGGTCCAGCCCTCCACCGCACCGGGCACAGTGACCGAATCGATGCCCTCTTGCGGCATTGCAGTCATTCCTTTTGCCCGTAGGTGCTCAATCGTCAGCGCCCTCGGAGCCCAGCCGCT